>QNEL01000066.1 GCA_003645185.1 Candidatus Parabeggiatoa sp. nov. 3 | reverse complement strand
TTCAAAATCTATTGTGTATTATATAAAAAGTCACAAGTCGTTTTTGTGACCTAGGGAGCTTACCCCTTAAACATAACTAATTCTACTGATTTTTGGTGGTTTTGGCGTTTTTAAGTAAGAGTTGGACTTTGGATAAAATAATCCATTACCTATTGCTTATTACCTATAGTGAGCCTATTTGAATCATGGAATAAATAGGCTTGTGAGGCTTTAAATTCGTCATACCCATTCCACAAATCATTTAGAACTGTTCTATTACAAAAATTTTGGTGTAAGTATCTCTATAGCATGTTCATAAAAATAATTTCTGAAAAATCTGAAGGGGGCCGCGATAAATAGTGCCATGCTTCTAGCAGTTTAAGTTGCCCAAGTTGCACGAAATAATTACAGTGAACTACTGAACTCATGAAGTCATGAAAAGATAGTCCCCACAAATCAGTGGAGGTATTGATTTTTTTGTGGGCAAATGGACTAAATGAACTTTAGAAATCCATAGTTTTGTTGTTCGGAAGTTCGCCCTGCTCTTTGTCCCTTATGGTATAACTCATTGATTTTTAATAGTTCCATTAGTTTGTAGGGACTACCCTTCTTGTGCTATTCACATTCTTGACCTTCGGAGTTAGCGTATTAAATATAGATATCAACAAAATCCATTATAATTAGAAAAATTGGGCTATTTTGACGCGAAGCATTTTGGTACCATTTTAACTCTTAAATCTTGCAAGATTCATTCATAACACAATGAATAAACATAAAATACTCTTTTTGCTCGTTATTATACTGATTGTATTGGCTTGTTTGAGTAGCATTCCTTATTGGACAGGTATTGAAGCAGAACGGCAGTTTACGCATTTCAATGATTCATTTTATCCAACGGTGAATTTAAAACCACTTGATACGACTTATCAACGGGGTTGGTTTCACTCAAAGGCTGAAACGCTTGTTGAAACTGTCGGCTTTTCTTCTTTAGGCGCGAATCAGCAACGTTTGCTTTTTGTACATGAGATTGCTCATGGCTTTATGCCACTACAATCGGTTTTGATTCGGACGACTTTGTACTCGAAGACTGGTGTCGATGCACCTTTGAATAAGCCAGAGGATGAGGTGGATGAGGGTAGCCTTTTAGAAGTGCGTACTGCGATACAGGTTAATGGGGATAGTGTGAGTACACTCAGTATGCCGACGATGGCAGTCAATGATCAGAATGCGCGTCTTCAATGGCAAGGCTTACAGGGCAGTGTGTATGTTAAACGCGATTTTGCGATGCTACAGGCTGACATTTATATGCCAGAAGTCCAATTAGAGACGGCTTACGGTGAGATCGTGATACAGGGTGTGATGCTCAATGCTGAATTACAACCCAATGAGGCCGTTTTGATGTCGGGCAAGGGGAGTCTTAGTCTTGCCGATGTACAATTGAAGGGTAAACAAACGCCTTTTGTTAAGCTTGAAGGGATCAAGTTGGAGGGCAGTAATGATGTTGAGAGCGATTATTTAAGCGTTTTGCTGAAAACATGTTTGCAACAAATACAAGTTGAAACAGAACGTTATGGGCCGGGTTATAGTGATTTTGAATTACATCATTGGCATGTGCCAACTTTAAGTCGTATCAAAAACATCGTGGCTGATATACGAAATCAGGGATTGTCTTCGCAACAACAAACTAATGTTTTGATGTTAAAATTAATGCCAGAGGGGTTAGCATTGTTAAAACAATCCCCTGAATTGGCTATCACTCGTTTGCATTTTATCACTAACGAGGGTGAATTACAGGGCACTGTGCGGCTCAAAATGGAACATTTTGATATCAATATCTTTGCTTTATTGATGAACCCGTCTCTGCTATTAAACGCTTTGAATGCAGAACTTGATTTGCAGATTTCTCAATCTTTGTACAATTGGACACAAGAGACAAACGCCTCAAAAGAGACGGCATCTCAAAATCGCCTTGGACAATACTTGAAAACTTTGTTGTCCCAAGGGATTTTGATACCGGCTGCGGATCAACCCGACTACTATCGTAGCCAAATACAGTTGAAAGAAGGGGTATTAGAAGTGAATGGGCAACAATTACCTCTTGAAACCCTTTTAAATAATGCCAAGTAAAACTTTTTAAACTGTACAGAATGGTGAATCGCAGCTACCAATCTTGCCAATCTGTGTACGATTACAAACTGTCTATTTATTAAATCACGCCATTCTTTCAACTTCTTCGGCAACCACGACATAACGTCGATTATCACTATAAGTACAAGGATAGCAACTGACTAAAGTTAAACGTCGATTTAAGCTCGGTTCTACCAAATAAGTATTTGTTTTATCAACAATATAAATGGCAGAAACTTGATAGTGCCAACGTCCACTGCGTAACGATTCAAGCACTAACATATCGCCTGGCTTTAATACCTTTAAAAAAGCAAAATAGGTGTCACGATGCACAGCATTCAGTACGCTATTGCCTAATTCCCCTGGCAAAACGCTACTGTCAGAATGGCCCAGTGCGAAAGCCGACATACCTTTATTAGCATGGGAAAGGACGATTTGTTCCACGTTCAAGTGTGGTACAGATAAACGTGCAAGGGGCAAAGTATTGGCCCAAGGCCAAGGTTTAACTTGACGACCACTGGCCTTCGTGCGTACCCATGCTGTGTGCAACAACCCATGCGCTAACCAAGCTTGGACGTACACTTCTTTACCTTGACTGAATTGCCATGTTGTCGTGCATAAGACAATGCCAAGAATGATGCTACCCCATCTGAGATGTTTTTTCATGGGTGCGTTACCAATAGGCGGGTTGCGAAATCACTCACTATTTGATGTGAAAGTCTTTTGAAATCTTTTTTTTAACTCAAATCGTTGATTTACTATGCCTGTGACTTTCACGAGCATTTCATTTCGCAACCCTGTAATATCATCTAGTTCAGCTAACTCATTTCAATTAACCCGATAACAACAACACAATACCGACGAGTACAATAGAAACACCCACAGATGCTAACAGGCTCAAACCTAAAAAATTAAGCAAACTGTAAAGTGGTGAGGATTGTGTACTTGATTTAGCCGTACTCATAAAAACTCCCTAATGTTAGAAAAGCATCCAGTCTATGTTTTTCAGATAGATAAATTAATTAATATTTTTAAAGTTGTACCAAGACAACTCCTAAATATGAAAAACCATAGTATGAAATACCAACACCTTTTAAGCAAGAGTCTTGCCATTATTAGTTATCATTTATTGTTATCATTTATCATCAGTAGGGTGGGCAAGGTATTGCCCGGCAGTCTCAGTTCCACATTTCACTTAAGAAGTTTCGCGAGCGAAACTTCTTAAGTGAATTTCACTTAAGAAGTTTCGCGAGCGAAACTTTAGCGTGAAATAAAGTTTTGCGCGCAAAACTTGTTAAGTGGAAATCAGTTATAGGCTATATATCAACAAAACCTCAACTCGTTTTTGAGTATTGATGTATCGGGTTAAAATCGACACGCATTATAAATAGCAAACGCAGACTATTGTGAGGAGATATTCTGACAATACAGGGGCAAAATAGGGCAAAAAAATGGAATTGTTCATGACTCATTTAAAATTCCTCCATAACGAATGAGAAATTAACAATGAAACATGAATCAAGACTTATCAAATCACTTTCAATCAGGATTGTTTTATAACTTGATTGTATTTAATCCTAATCGCACTCCTCATTATCAGCTCACCATTTTGTAGACACGTATGAGTCATCTTGAGGTGATGGCCTTATTAATTTTAGGGTAATTTGTTGGCATAAACCTCAAGTTTTTGAATAGGCTAAAGTTTTTGCATAGCCAAAACTTTAGCCTCAATGCCATTAGTAATATTGAGAAAATGGGCCCATTGGTGGTATATTAATTTTTTGGAGTTGCCTAACTAGATCATTGATAATTGTTTTCCACTTAACAAGTTTTTACGCGCAAAAACTTAACAAGTTTTTACGCGCAAAAACTTTTTCACAGCGTCGTTTCGCGTAAGCAAACTTTAGCCTTAACGCGTGGAATTGATAACTGATAGAGGATTTTATGATGGGTCGTCGAATTGCGATTGTTGAAGATGAGCCGGCCATTCGAGAGAATTATGCCGCTGTTCTACGCCGGCAAGGCTACGATGTCAACACTTATAGTAACCGCCGAGAAGCGATGCAAGCCTTTCATGCTCGCTTACCTGAGTTAGTGTTGTTAGACATTGGATTAGAAGAGGAGGTTGAAGGTGGCTTTGACTTATGTCGAGAACTACGCACACTATCGCATTATTTACCCATTATTTTTTTAACGGCACGAGATAGCGAACTTGACAGCGTGTCGGGATTACGTTTGGGAGCGGACGACTATTTAACGAAAGACATCAGTTTGCCCCATTTATTGGCACGGATTGCGGCCTTATTTCGACGTATTGATGCGTTGCGTACTCCCCCTACTGAAGAAAGTGTTATAGAAAGAGGGGCTTTATTGATAGACAGTCATCGGTTGACAGCGGCATGGCGAGGCCTGGCGGTGAATTTAACGCTGACAGAATTTTGGATAGTACACGCCTTAGCACGTTTTCCGGGACACGTTAAGCATCGTGAACAATTGATGCAAGAGGCCAATGTTGTCGTTGATGACAGTACCATCACTTCGCACATTAAGCGCATTCGGAAAAAGTTTCTCAGTATTGATCCAAAATTTGGGGCCATTGAAACGGTTTATGGTATGGGCTATCGTTGGAATATTATCAATGATCAATGAACAGTTATCAGTCTACTCTTACTTAACTGATGTTACGCACCCAGATTCTTTTTTTGATAAAAAACGGGCCCAAAAGTTAATTTGCCAGTAGATTTGCGTAGCGAAGCGGGGAGGGCAGAGCAAATATGGCATTGAGACGCGAGGCATCGCGTCTCTACATCGTTTATTTTAAATAACTTATTGATTTTAAAAATTAAAATAGAAATTCAGATTTTTAAGTGTTTGAATAGACACAGAAGTTGAGTGCGTAACATCAGTTACTTAAAAACGCCAAAACCACAAAAATCGACTGATGTGATGTTTAAGGGGCAAGCTCCCTTGGGTGATAAACCATCTATCACCTTATGTATAATAAACACTGATGAAAGAAGCTAATCTAATTATTTTGTGGTTTTGGTGTTTAATGCGAACTGCTTTATTTTTTTTCAACATTCGAGGTTCAAGTTTTTGCGCGCAAAAACTTGAACCTCGAATAGAGTACACAGAGCAACACAGAGTTACACAGAGTGATCTGTTGGCTATTAAAACAAATTATTTGCTCAACCATAGTGAGTCAAAAAAAAATGACTATTGAAACAGTCAGAATCTCTGAAAAAGATAAGACTTATTTGATAATGTTGAAGCGTAAAACCGGTATTGCTAATTGGAATGTCTTATGTCGCTGGGCCTTTTGTGTTTCGTTAAGTGAACCTTCTATTCCGCCTAAAGAAAAGCTGCAAAGTGATAGTCCGATAGAAATGACTTGGAAGGTTTTTGGTGGAACACATGCGGATGTGTATTTCGCTTTGTTGGTGCAACGCTGTCACCAGGAAGGTTTGACAATCTCTCCTAAAGTATTAAATGAGCAATTTAAATTACATCTTCATCGGGGTATCGCCTTTTTGGCGACTAATCCGAAGTTAAACAGTATTACGAGTTTGTTTGAGTTGACGACTAATCCATCAATGTAGTGTTTTCGATAGCTAAAAAATGGCTTTAGTTTGCTAAACCTTCGCGGTTTATCTTAGAATGCTCTTGAAAGAATAGGGTATTTCGTTTTTGATCTCAATAAAAGTCGCTAGAGCGAATGCTACAAACAAGCTACGACAAACAATGAGAGGTTAAGTGTGGAAAATATTGTGATTGTGGCAGCTGCACGAACAGCCATAGCTGGTTTTAATGGGAGTCTTGCTAATGTCTCTGCCAGTAAATTGGGGGCATCGGTGATTGCAAATTTGTTGCAACGGACGGGCTTACAACCAGATCAAGTGGATGAGGTGATTTTGGGCCAAGTGTTAACCGCAGGTGTTGGGCAAAATCCTGCGCGTCAGGCGACAATTGATGCCGGTTTGCCCGTTTCGGTGCCAGCGATGACAATTAATAAAGTGTGTGGGAGTGGTTTAAAGGCCGTTCATTTAGCCGCTCAAGCGATTCGTTGTGAGGATGCCGAGATAATCATCGCAGGCGGGCAAGAGAATATGAATTTGGCACCGCATGTTTTGCCTAAATCTCGCGTAGGGCAACGCATGGGTGATTGGACAATGCCTGATACGATGCTCATCGACGGTTTGTGGGATATCTTCAATGATTATCACATGGGCTGTACCGCTGAAAATATTGCCGATCAGTACAAGATCAGTCGGGAAGAGCAAGATACCTTTGCAGCGACTTCTCAACAAAAAACGGAGACGGCTCAAAAGGCAGGTTGTTTTGATGAACAAATTGTGCCGATTGAAATCCCACAACGTAAGGGTGCTCCAATAGTCTTTAAGGAGGATGAGTTCCCGCGTCATGGCACAACCGCAGAAACGTTGGCAAAATTACGGCCAGCCTTCAAAAAAGATGGTAGCGTGACGGCCGGCAATGCGTCAGGCATTAACGATGGGGCTGCCGCTGTCATGGTAATGACAGAACGTCGAGCCAAAGCATTAGGCTTGACACCAATGGCGCGTATTGTTTCTTATGCCAATGCCGGTGTTGATCCTAAAATCATGGGAACTGGCCCTATTCCTGCAACGCGCAAGTGTTTGGAAAAAGCGGGTTGGACAGTAGATGATCTTGATTTGATTGAAGCTAATGAAGCCTTTGCCGCTCAAGCGATATCAGTTAATCGCGAATTAGGTTGGGATTTGTCTAAAGTGAATGTTAATGGCGGTGCGATAGCCTTAGGCCATCCCATCGGCGCATCGGGCGCACGAATATTAGTCTCCTTGTTGCACGAAATGGTACGTCGTGATGCCCATAAAGGTTTAGCAACGCTGTGTATTGGAGGGGGACAAGGCGTTGCTCTCGCCGTCGAACGGCCTTAAGCCTATCCAAAAAATACAATTATCCCAATTGTTTGTAGGGTGGGCGTTGCCCACCATTCCCTTGGTAATTGAAGGGGAGTAGTTATTTTGTCATCAAAAATTAACAAGACGACATTTGCGATAAAAGGTATAATTTCAGCTTATTTTTAGTTTGACAAAGTTTTATGCATTGGATTGTACCGCTTACTAAACCATGCTGCTTTTAAAAATCAATGCATTACAAAAACACGGCAATGAGTCTAATTGCCGCGAAAGGTTTCAATGCACAAAGGTTTGCAAAGAATTGGTAACTGATTTCCACATTTCACTTAAGAAGTTTCGCTTCGCGAAACTTCTTAAGTGAATCGAAGATCAGCGAAGCTAAATACAGTTTTGCGCGCAAAACTGTATTTCACTTAAGAAGTTTCGCTCCGCGAAACTTCTTAAGTGAAATTCACGCTAAAGTTTCGCTCCGCGAAACTTCTTAAGTGAAATGTGGAACTGATAACTGAACACTGAAAAAGGAGAATAATCAATGACAAGTCGAGTTGCCTTAGTCACAGGAGGCACTGGAGGAATAGGTACTGAAATATGCAAAACCTTGGCTAACAATGATTACCGTGTCGTCGCCTCTTGGTTGTCAGGTGTTGATGATGGAGAGGCTTGGCAAGCTAAACTGAAAGAGGAAGGCTATGACTTTGCCATTGCTGAAGGTGATGTTTCTGATTTTGAATCAGCCGCCGCGATGGTTAAAAAAGCAGAGACAAAAGTGGGCCCAATTGATATTCTGGTCAATTGTGCCGGCATTACCAAAGATAGTTTTATGCACAAAATGAAGCATGATCAATGGGATGCCGTCCTACGTGTCAATCTTGATAGTGTGTTTAATGTCACTCGGCAAGTCATTATGGGCATGAGAAATCGAGGATTTGGGCGCATTATCAATATTTCTTCTGTCAATGGGCAAAAAGGTCAAATTGGACAAGCCAATTATTCTGCTGCTAAAGCCGGTATGCACGGTTTTACCATGGCCTTAGCCCAAGAATCAGCCAAAAAAGGGATTACTGTCAATACCATTTCACCAGGCTATATTGCTACCAGCATGGTTGCCGAGATGGGTGAAAAGATCGTCAACAAAATGATCGAGCAAATTCCGGTAGGGCGTTTAGGCCAACCTGAAGAAATTGCCAGAGTCGTCGAATTTTTAGCGGCAGATGAATCAGGGTTTATTACCGGAGCCAACATCGCTATTAATGGCGGTATGCACATGGGCTAACTAACACTAACACAACTGAAAAGGTGCATAAAATGCAAAATGAAGAAATGATTCAACAATGGACTGAAATGAACCAAGCAGCAATGGAAGCCATTAAGGAATTGGGCGAAATCAATACCAAGGCCATGACTCGTTTGACACAGCGGCAAATGGATATGGTCAACCTGTATATGGAAGAAGGTACCAAGCAAATAGAAACGCTAAGCCAAGCTAAAGGGGCTCCAGACATCGTTGCCGCCCAATCTCGTTGGTTTACAGAACTCAACGGGAAAGTGATGGAGAATGCCCGTCAAACCGTCGAAGACTTGGTTGATGTCAAGGCTGATTTCACTTCTTGGGCTGAAAAAGGAATGGAGAAAGCAAAAGTGGGTTTGTCTAAACCCGAAAGTAATGCATAACCCTAACACAACATCCAAATAAAGTATTCCAGATTAAATACATTGCTATAGAAGGCTACTAGCAAAATCAAAAGGTTAGAGTGGACTTTTGCCAATTTATTTTTCTGGAAGACTCTCGTTAAAAATATTTCCCAACTTATTGGGGCTAGGAAGTAGCGCATATCCATTCGAGGTTCAAGTATTTTCGTGCAAAAACTTGAACATCGAAACGATTTATTGCAGGAGACTTTTTAAAAACATCAAGTTCTCATAAATAAAAAGTCTTATGAACTTATTGTATAGGTTATACTGATTTCCTGCGCTACTTCCATCGTTAAAAAAGAGAACTGTGTTTCACACCGTTTTTTTTTGCCATAATCTTGAAATGGGCATTTTTTTAAGATAGGCGTGACGCTTTGACAGCGTGAAGAGTTTTTGAACCAATTTATAGCCATTCTGAGATGAAGCTTTGAAGCTCAAACTTGAGTTTGGATTTTGGATTTTTGGTAGATTTAAAATGAATTTCAATCCCGAATGGGTATTAAACACAAAGCCTCCCAAATTATGGGTCAGTCGTTTTTTCACCATTTATCGTGTTGATCGCGTTAAATGATTATAAATGTATGATATCAATATAGAAAATATTTTTTTAGTTTGTCAATGCCCTCAATCCTAAAAGAATTTGATAAAATTAAACAAGGAGTACATTATACTGCCAACCATTTCACGCTTTCACGCAAAAGTTGCGCGCAACTTTTGCGTGAGCCGAAGGCCAGCGAAGCTAAATACAATTTGCGCTTTTTGTAAATACCTTTAAAGTTATATGGATATATTTGTTAGTCACCTTTAGGTGACTTGAGCTTTTAGACAACTGATTTTCACTTAAGAAGTTTTTTAAGCAAATACTTTTGCGTGAAACGCTGTTGGCTTAAATGTTAAAGTAATAGCGACCTTATGACGATGCTAAGTATAGCTTAGTGCGACGTTTTATGAACCTATCAGAAAACAGTAGGCTTAAAATGTGCTATTTATTTTCAATCACTAACTAAGGATAAGTGAACACTAATAACTGATAACGACTCAAAAACATGACGGAAAAAATAACCATTCTGATTATAGATGATGAAATCATTTCTCGCTATACTATAGAAGCGCTCCTAGAATCAGAAAACTACACCTTACTCTTTGCTGAAGACGGCAAACAGGGCTTGGAAAAAGCCGAAGTGATGGTGCCAGATTTGGTTTTATTGGATGTGATGATGCCAGGCATGAACGGTTTTGAAGTCTGTCGGCACTTGCGTGCGAATCCACAGCTTTGCCTGTTACCCGTGGTAATGGTAACCGCTTGGGATGATCCTGTTGCTCGTCAACGTTGTTTGGATATCGGGGCAACAGAAGTCATTTGTAAACCCTTTTCCCGCGATGAATTACACACCCTCATAAACCAGCTAACAAACGAACGGCAAAGCTAAAACGCCTGATTGGAAAACAACCATGCCCGAAAACAGTACCATTCTAATTGTAGATGACGAGATGGTTTCTCGCTATACGGTTGAAGTCTTACTTGCTCAAGAAGGCTATACCTTAGTCTTTGCCGAATGCGGAGAAGAGGCACTGGAAAAGGCAGTCAAATTAATACCCGATTTAATGCTACTTGATGTGATGATGCCTGGCATGGATGGGTTTGAAGTTTGTCAACGCTTACGTGCTAATCCGCGTTTAGCAGAATTACCGATTGTCATGATAACGGCGCTTGATGATCGTGACTCACGTTTGCGTGGCATCGAAGCAGGTGCCGATGATTTTATGAGCAAGCCTTTTGATCGTGCGGAATTACGTGCCCGTGTTCGCACTATCACCCGTCTTAACCGTTATCGTCGTTTAATCGAAACGGAAGAACAATTGGTTTATTTAGCCAACTATGATATGTTAACAAGCTTGCCCAACCGTAATTTGCTACTTGAACGTCTACGCCAAACCTTGACACATGCCTGCCGATCTCATCAAAACGTCGCCATACTGGCACTGGATTTAGATAATTTTCAAATGATTAATGATGGCGTTGGGCATGAAGTCGGTGATAACATGTTACGTGAAGTGGCACAACGCTTGACTCGAACAGTCTCATCAATGGGAGCAACCGTTGCACGATTGAGCGGTGATGAATTTGTTGTGATATTTGATACCAATAATTTGGTTAAAGAAGTCAGTGAAATGGCACAACTGATGTTAGATAACATCAGCGAACAAATGACACTTTCTAATCATGAAGTGGTTATTACGGCAAGCATTGGCATAAGTGTTTACCCAAGTGATGGTCAAGATGCCTCCGTTTTACTGAAAAATGCGAATACCGCACTCGCCCGTGCCAAAGCAGCAGGTAAAAATACTTACCAATTTTTCACCACCGAAATGAATAAGGTAGCCCTTGAACGCTTGATTTTAGAAAATCAACTGCGTAAAGCCTTAACACACAACCAATTATGTTTGTATTATCAGCCCCAGATAGACTCAAACACCGGACATTTTGTCGGTATGGAAGCTTTGTTACGTTGGCAGCATCCCAAATTAGGCTTACTTTCGCCAGTTAAATTTGTCCCCGTTGCCGAAGAAATGGGGCTCATTATTCCCATTGGAGAATGGGTATTGCGAACAGCCTGTCAACAAAATAAAGCCTGGCAACGCGCAGGTTTTCCGCCCTTACGTGTCTCAGTGAATGTGTCCGGTCGGCAAATCTACCCCGCTAACTTATTGCAAACCGTCAAAGATGCCTTGACAGACAGCGGCCTTAATCCCAATTATCTGGAATTAGAATTGACTGAAAGTATGCTAATCTCTGAAGAAGATAATCAAAAAGATAGCATTTTGGCCGTCTTGAATGAATTAAAAGCGATGGGCGTACTGATTGCTATTGATGATTTTGGAACCGGTTACTCATCTTTAAGCTATTTAAAACGTTTTCCCGTCAATACCCTGAAGATTGATCGTTCTTTTATTCGCGATATTGGTAAAAACGAAGATGATGCCGCTATTACGAGCGCCATTATTGCAATGGCACATAGTTTACGACTAACCGTCGTTGCAGAAGGTGTAGAGAATTTAGAACAATTAACCTTTTTGCAAGGGCAACAATGCGAAATCATTCAAGGGTATTTCTTTAGTCCACCTATATCAGTAGAAGACATGACACATATGTTGCATAAATTCAGAAATAAATCGCTGATTAATTGTGAATCATAAATCATAAATCAGTCCTAAAAAACGCCTTGTGCTTGATTAAACCACTTTCTATCGTGTTTATTCATAACACGACACAGTCAAAATCAGTACATGCTTTATGGATATTTCCCAGGGCCTCGTCCTTGCCATCAAGTTTGCGATATTTCAAATTAAGTCAATATCCTAAAAAGCTTGCTTTACGACTGATAAGCGTTTAGGATAAATTCCAATATACTTAGCATTGTCATATAATAGCGATCTATTAACAGACACAGCCAACAGCGTTTCACTTAACAAGTTGAGGCAAACAAAAACGGCTTCAAGTGAAAATCAGTTGTCTTACAGCTTAAGTCAGGTGGTGGCTCAAAACCCAATACGAAAATTATAACGGTGGACAGTATAAAAGTTGAAATGAATGACAGTCTCGTGACTATTATTAAAAACCAAAACGATATATTAGATATTATACCGATTAAATTTAAGTTTCGATGTTAAAGTTTTCGCTATGCAAAAACTTTAACATCGTAATTGATTTCATGACTTTTATCATGATGAATTTTAATAAAATCAATAACTTGTGTTAAATCGGTATGAACTCTATTTATCGCGTGTTACACTCTAATCATAACCTTCCTTTTTAACCGGAGAAAATATCATGGAATATTTTAAGCCACAGTACATGACTTCGTGTCTGTATGTTATTTTGTTAATGTTCTCGAACTTCGTCAATGCCCAAACGTCAAGCGAGTTGACAACACCAACGCCTACAAAAGCAGAGCAACACTCATCAACTCACTCTCAATCAAGTGTTTCGAGTCAAACGCTCGCGCAAAACCAGCCCCGCGCTACCGTTTTGCTAAACCCACAATCCTCCTCTGTCAATGTTCTGAAGACGACGGGTAAGCAAAACACGCTAACCCCTTCAACAACGAGTACTGCTAACCCTCTACTCTCAAAACTCATCATTCAAAACCCCACGGATGATCCAAGAATTTATGCTTTGATGGAACAGTTTGAACGTCTGAAATTGCAAAATGCAGTACTGTCTATGCAAAATCTCATTCAGGCAGAAAAATACCAGCAGGCATTATTAGCCGTTCAGCATGAAAAAGACAACTTGCAGTTGAACAATGAACTGCAATTGGAGAAAGCTCGCCAAGAATGGGTGGAATTGATAGCTGCTCAAGAAAAATTGCAGCTAGAAAATGAGTTTCAATCTGCTCAACAACAACAAATCTTGGCGAAGTTAGAAACGCTGAAAACGCACAGTGAGCTTGAAAATTATCTGCATGAACAAGAGCATAAAAAAACGCTCGCCAAACTGGAATTAGAGCGAGAACAACTGGCCCTGCAAAATGCGCTTTTGGAAGAGAAAAATAAACAAGAAGAACTGAAAATTCAGTTGAAAACGGCCCAATTGAATTTTGAAATTGCTCAATTTGAGTTTGAAAAAACTCAAAAAGGGCTGGATATGGAAGAACTGGCCGAAAAAATCTCTGCCAGAGAACAGATCGAATTTTGGGAAAGTCAAGTCAACAGCCCCAAGCAATATTTAAAAGTTCCGTTTATCAACGATCACTTGATTATCAGTGATCGCAAGATCGAATTGGAGGAAGTGATTTATCCAGGAACCGCAGCCTACGTCAATGAACGTATTCATTACTACAATAATAAAACGACGGAATATCCGATTTTTATGGTGATAGACACCTGTTATGGCGGTTCCGTGATGGAAGGTTCTAAAATCCTGGAAGCCATGAAGGCCAGTCGCGCACCGGTGTATGTCGTCGTTAAAAGCCTAGCGGCGAGTATGGCGGCAGTGATTACAACCTTAGCAGAACGTTCTTATGCCTATCCCAATGCCGTTATTGTCCATCATCAACTTTGGACACTTGCCATTGGTAATCAGAGAGAATTAGAAGAACAACTGGAAATGGCTAAAGACTGGACGAAGCGCATTATGTATCCCGTGGCTGAAAAAATGGGACTCTCTATGGAAGAGTTGGTTAAAAAAATGTATGAAAAAAATTCAATAGGGGATTGGTATGAATTTGCGGATGTCGCCAGCAAGCTGAAATGGGTAGATACCGTCGTTAAAGACATCAGAGACACTTCTTTTAACCGTCAACCGATGGCAACAGAGGAAGAGGAAGAAGGCGGGATGATGATGCTTCGTTCAGCTTTATCGGAAAAAGTCGATCAACAAGGTCAACGCTACCTCAAATTACCCCGTTTAAGCCCGTTGGATTTTTATTTTTTGTACAATCCTGACGATTATTATCGCTGAATACTTGGAACAGGGCAACCAATCCTTTGTGGTTGCCCAAATTCGCAATTTTCAAAAAAATCTGTAGTGGGAAGCTTGATCTTGAACTCATTAATATCATTCTTAATCAGCGTTTCACGCGCGCGGTGAAGCTTCGCTATACAAAGCGCGTGAAAATCATGACAATCAGCTTTATCTGCGTTCTATCAAGTTTTTATAACTTCCTCAATCCTTATGATGTGCCATGAGGATATCTGGGGAAATGAATTTTTCATCGATCCTAAGTCTAATAAAATGTCCATTGAACGAAATTCAGTTTATTGCCAAAATTCATAATAGGAGAAAAATGTGATGGCCAAGATTTTGTATGTAGAAGATAACGAAATGGGCAGGGATATGCTTCAACAGCGTTTAAAACGTAAAGGTTTTGATCTGGTACGCGCTCTTGATGGTGAAGAAGCCGTTCAATTGGCTCATAGCGAACAACCGGATTTAATTTTGATGGATATGAGTTTGCCGGTAAAAGAGGGATGGACAGCCGCTCAAGAAATTAAAGATTCGCCAGAAACGAAAAACATCCCTATTATTGCTTTAACCGCTCATGTTATGTCGGATGATAGAGTACGGGCAATCGCCTCCTCCGGCTGCGATGATTTTGACACCAAACCTATAGAATTACCGCGATTGTTGGAGAAAATTAACCGTTTATTGGCTAAGTCTTAATCTGTTTTAAGTACATAGCCAAATCTAATCAATTGGATATTTTGGCTTCGACTGATTTTGCAACAATCATGTTTCTCTTCAAAACATAATGGAAACGTTGCGAAAAAGGCCTATTTACCCACCCTACAAGCCTTTTTATTTTTATGATGGCTATTCGTTTTAAAAAATAGCCATCAAAAAAGCCCCCCCCCAGTTGCAAATTCTGTCCACAACGTTTCATAAATTCATCAAGACTCTTGCATTTGTTGTGAATGCCACGACTCATTTCAATAAACCTGATGGAACAAATTGCAAACAGGTTCCCACCTCTTCTTTCTCTCTCAAAAAATAAACAGGATTACAATCATCAGTTTTAGCGTTTTTTTAGTCATTTTTTTGTGGATTGGTGCATTAGCCGCTAAATTTTCCACACATACGGATGCCGATTATCTACTTGGAAACCGAAGTTTTGGTAAATATGTCATTGGACTCAGTGCTGGCGCGACAGCGAATAGTGGCTGGATTATGATAGGCGCGGTAGGTGCGGCCTACTCCCAAGGCTTTTCAGCCTTTCTTCTAATAATAGCCTACTTTTTAGGCGATATCACTTTTTGGATGCTCTTTCCAGAACGCATTAATAAGATGTCCATTGAACGCAATTCACAAACCGTTCCAGAATTGATTGGTTCTGCCATAGAAAAGCCCCAAGGTAAACGCACCATTACTTTAATCGCAGCACTTTTAACCGTCGTATTTATCGGTGCTTATACCGCCGCCCAATTTGCCGCTGCGGGCAAAACACTTGAAGTCTTTTTTGGACTGAAACCAGAATTAGGCGCGTTAATCGCTGTCGTTGCTATTCTGATTTATTCTGTCACAGGTGGCATCAGGGCCTCTATTTGGACAGACGTTGTGCAATCTGTTGTGGTCATATTCGTTTCTTTTGGTCTGCTCACAGTCGTTATTATCGCAGGGGGCGGCATTTCAAACATTATTACAGCACTCAATCAAATTGATCCGCAACTCACTCAGATCACGGCTGGTTTCACAAACTGGACTTTACTGGCTTTTATGGTAGGATTTTTCTTTTGGGGCTTTGGATTTGATATGAGTCAGCCTCAAATGCTCGTTAGATTGTTGGCAAGTAAAAATCCGAAGGAAGCGAGACAAGCGAGATGGGTTTATTTAAGTTATGTCTATTCCACTTGGACGGCGATGGTTTTATTTGGAGTCATCTGCCGCGTATTGATTCCAGAAATTGATGATCCAGAGAAAGTGTTGCCCTTTTATGCCATGCAGAATTTTGATCCTTGGTTAGTCGGCATTATTCTGGCCGGTATTTTCTCCGTCATTGCCTCCACTGCCGATTCACAAATTCTGGTTTGTTCGAGTGCCTTGGCAAAAGATATTTCGCCCACTTGGTATCAAAAGATGTCGCAGAAATATGGCATGAGATATCAACAGTTTATAACTGTGTTAGTCGGTGTACTCGCTTTTATTGCAACGATTTCTATTTCTAGCACAGTATTTGCATTAGTGCTATTTGCGGTAGGTGCCTTAACCAGTTCATTGGGCCCGGCAATGTTGATCACCTTGTTAAAAAGGCGCACGCATTATTTAGCCTTAACGATAACCATGTTAGTCGGATTGATAACAGCGATTGTATGGCAAATACTGGGCTATCATGAGATTATTTTTGAAGGTTTTCCAGGTTTTATTATCGCCTTGCTCGTGCATGAACTGTTAATGGTGAGTCTTTTTGCCAAGCAAAGATAAAAGTGATCGTTAATCGTTGCAAAAATCTAAATAGAAAAATAATCTTTGCTTAGGTTTTCTTAGCGCCGCTGCGAAAAGCGTGAGGATAAAGATTTTGTGTTACCAAGTTAAGCTTGGGCGAACACGCAGGTTCGCCCCTACAACCTTAATCTTCAATACGAGATGTAACTGGCAAACGCACCGTGAATCTACTCCCTTTTTCAGAAATGTGATCAATAGATAGTCATGGAATCAAGTACAACATGCCCCTATTTTTATGAGAGGTGATGGCTCAAAACACCCCACAATCCATCCGTTCAATCCCCAGATCAGTTGTACTAATCCTCCTCAAACCACTCCAAACTCGAAGGCCGTTCAATCCCTTCAAGGATAGCGGTAATAATAGGTGCATCGTCAAAATCCAACGGCTCACACAATTTATCCACATCTAAATAAATTTGGAACGAAAAAAAGGCTGCAAAATAAATTTGGAACGAAAAAAAGGCTGCAAAATAAATTTGGTTTGAAAAGAGGGCTGCAAAATAAATTTGGTTTGAAAAGAGGGCTGCAAAATAAATATGGTTTGAAAAGAGGGCCGCAAAATAAATTTGTAATTATAATTATTTGTACTTCATTCAATCGGGAAACGCTATAGCGTCTTGGCTCGAAGCGTGAGGATTATTAACTCTCTTTTAAAACAACTTTCTCTGTCAAGTAAATCACATTTTGCTGACGATTGACACAGTGCAAGTCAACCAAATCTTCCAATACTTCATCCAGTTCATCAAGACTTAAACTGAAATGATAGTTATCCCGCATTTTGACTTGCAATTCCGACAAAGGCATTTCAAAATTCAATTCACCACGACATAAGTGATGCAATGCGACTAAAACCCCTGCTTGTTCCGATTTCAATTTAACCGTTGTCAAACCAATGCCAAATTGAATTAAGTACAAAGCCGCGCCCACTTTCATAAGCCAATCTGAGAGTACGCCTCCAATGACAATCGTGGTAATATTAGTGGCTTCTTTTGAGCGTTCTTGGGCATCTTTGATTAACGCTTTCAGATTAATCTGCATATTCGGCAACAGTTTAACGCTTTTCGCGGCAGTCACGACTCCCGCTGAATCACGCTCAATTTTCGCCGTTTTTGTCTCCTGTGACTCATTGCCAGAAATGCTATCATCTTGATATTCCTCAATAAAATATTGAATGGCAGCTATGGTTTCAACGCCTTGTTGTTCATTTTGATAAGCAAACTGTCCAAATTGTTGACAGACTTCTAATGGTAATTGCATTTTTTAATCTCCAAAATGTTCTGTTTTATCAAGTCAATACTCACGCAAAGCCGCTAAGTCGCAAAGAATAAGAACGCTAATTGGGCAGACACGCAGGTTTGCCCCTACAATACGATTTTATGTAGGGCGAACCGACGTGTTCGCCCTTATTGCGGCGCTTAAGCTGTCACCATGCTCTTTCCATGCTCAATGTAATATTGAAACTCTTCCCTGAATGTCTTCACAAAACTCTTCACGGGCATCGCTGCGGCATCCCCCAGCGCACAAATTGTGTGTCCGCCAATTTGATTGGCGACATCTGTCAATAAATCCAAATCTTCTTGCCGCCCTTCACCATGATAAATCCGGTGTACGATACGCGCCAGCCAACCAGTTCCTTCTCGACAAGGGGTACATTGTCCACAAGATTCTTCATAGTAAAAATGAGAAATCCGGGCTAACACTTTTACCATATCCGTCGTTTCATCCATCACGATGATGGCCCCTGAACCTAACATGGAACCCGCTTTCGTTAGCGAATCATAGTCCATCGTTAAGTCCATCATCACATCAGCTGTGAGTACTGGGGTAGATGAACCGCCTGGAATCACGGCCTTCAATTTGCGGCCTTTCCATACGCCGCCAGCCATGTCTAATAAGTCAACAAACGGGGTGCCCATGGGCACTTCATAATTACCCGGTTTGTTGACATGTCCAGAAATCGCAAACACTTTTGGGCCGCCATTGTTCGGTTTACCCATATTTAAAAACCAGTCCCCACCCTTGTTGAGAATCTCTGGCACTGATGCCAAGGTTTCGGTATTGTTAATGGTGGTTGGTTTGCCATATAAACCGTAAGCGGCTGGAAAGGGGGGCTTATAACGCGGTTGGCCTTTCTTGCCTTCGAGAGATTCTAACAGGGCAGTTTCTTCACCACAGATATAAGCACCAGCGCCGTGATGCGTATAGATATCAATATCTACCCCTGAGCCTAAAGCGTTTTTGCCCAATAAACCGGCATCATAAGCTTCTTTCAGCGCGGCCTCAAAACGCTCAATCGGTTCGACAAATTCACCGCGAATGTAGTTATAACCCACTGTCGCGCCTATCGTGTAACAGGCGATTGCCATGCCTTCAACGACTGCATGGGGGTTATAACGCAAAATATCGCGATCCTTGAAAGTCCCCGGTTCGCCTTCATCTGAATTACAGGCTAAGTATTTTTGCACCGGTTTATCGCGTACTCCCAACATAAAACTCCATTTCAAACCGGCCGGAAACCCTGCGCCACCGCGGCCACGTAGGCCAGAGCCCTTGAGCCGATCAATAATCTCTTTGGGAGGCGTTTGTTCAGTTAACACCTTACGCAGAGCCTTGTAACCGCCAGTGCTTTCATAGACAGGCAATGTCCAAGATTGATCTAAATGGATGTTTTTAAAACACAGTTCATTTGACATAAAAAAAGCCTCGTTTTCAAAAGAAACAATAAGTGAGTTAAGTGATACGTTGAATTTGTGTTGGAAAAAAATGTTTATTAAAATAATCAGAAACTTATACTCTGTGGCACTCTGTGGTACTCTGTGAACTCTGTGTTGAAGGTTTTCTCCGACGCTTTTTTTTCAACACAGAGAACACAGAGTTTCACAGAGTACCACAGAGTATAAATATAAGTTTATGCTCTATGCTTGTGTCTCAACGTAACACTGCATCATGCCTTCATCCTTTCACTCTGAATCTGCGGTGTCCAAGGATACAATCGTGGTAGTCTTTGAAGTGCCCTTTTTGACTACCTCTATTTCTGCGCGATTATAGCTACTGAAGTCAGCACGATGAAAAGTCGCATCTTGAGGAATCACGAGTTTAATACTGTTAATAAAATCAATGGCAACAGTTGCCTTTGAGAAACGACAATTGAGTACATGTCCACCGTGTTGTTTATCTTCAGAAACGAAATGTAGATGGTAGCCGGGAACCGTCAGTTTTTCCATGTAATCAGGAAACCAATAGCCAACGGCTATACCCGTTATGTTTTTAAATTCAAAAACGGATTGATGAGCAATGACTTCTACCAAAGATGGGTCGGGTTGCTTTTGTTTGTGGACACTTCGGGTTTTGAGGTCATCAAATGTGCCTGTGATTTTAAAAGCATAGGGCCGATTACGGCTGGGTAAATACTGATCAAGGTGATTTTGAAAATCGGCATAACTCTGAAAGGCGGTTGTCAATCTGATTGTTTGATCAGGTTCAAAAAAATGCACGGTGGCATAAGGCGTTTTCATCGAATCAGGAATAATATGCACACTGCCGTCACCTTTGACTTGATAAAATTGTCCATCAAAGGCCGCCATTTCACCATCTAAACCATTAATTGTGCCCATGCCGAAATTGCCCCATTTTTTCACTTGTTGAAAAGTGGTTTCACCGTCATAAATCCCTTTGAGTAAGGCTTGAATTGTGGAAATTTGAACAACGGTTGAATCTGCGGCATAAGCGTAGTTTGCTAAAAAGCATCAAATAATCAGCCACTTCCATTTTTTATTTGGGCGCATTAGGGAACCTTTTATTTTTGATAGGGCAACCACAAGGGATTGCCCCTACTGATTACAAATAAATTTGGAACGAAAGCTTTCGCAAAATAAATTTTGAACGAAAAGCGAAAGCAAAATAACATGCACTCCAAAATTAATCTAATTTCGCCAAAATATCATCTACCTTTTCAGGTGTCAGATTTTCATGATATTCTCGCTCTATTTGCATCATCGGTGCGCCACCACAGGCCCCTAAACATTCTACCTCTTTTAGGGTGAATTTCTGATCGGGTGTGGTTTCGCCAAGTTTGATCCCGAATTTCTTTTCAAGGTGGGCGACGATGTCTTCTGAGCCTCGCAGCATACAGGAAATATTGGTACAAACGCAGAGTTTATGTTCTCCTACCGGTTTGAGTTCGTACATGGAATAAAAGGTGGCGATTTCATAAACGGCAATGGGCTGCATGTCTAAGTAATCGGCTATCCCATCCATTAATGCCGTGGTTAACCAACCGCCGTTGGCTTCTTGGACAACCGTGAGTGCGCCCATGACGGCTGATTGTTTTTGTTCCGGTGGATATTTGGCTATCCAATGATCAATCTTGGCGCGGGTGTCTTCTGACAAGATGGCTGAAGCATTTGGTTTTGACAAACGTGTTGACATAAAAAATTCCTTCTTTCAGGTTTTAGTGATTGCTTTTTTATCAATGACTGAGGATAAAAATTCAACCAGTTCAGTGATAAAGGGGTGTTGTTGCCAAATGGCAATGGCTTGATCAGTCAAGTTGGTGAGCATGACTGATAATGGATTGTCGCCTAAAAAATAAGTCAATGATTTTAACAAAAAAACAAAAAAAATAACGCAAAAGGCGGAAAAGACGCAAAAGACGCAAAAGAAGGCAAAAGATATTTATTAAGAACTCGATAGCGCCCTTTAGCGTCTTTAGCGTCAAAGCGCGTTTATTTTTATAAGAAAAACTGAAAAATGAACAGTTTATGCTAAGTACTGAAGCACAAATAAACAGGTATTTTACAACAAAGGGCAACCACAAGGGATTGCCCCTACATTAAAAGTTATATCACATCAAGTGGTTTTGAAATGATTTTGATAAAACGCCTGTTTACTTTTCCGCAATAACGAGAATTTCAAAATCTTCGGTTGTCAATGCTTTGTCGCGTTTAAAGTTGCCCGTTTCACAGCCGTAAATATCACATTTTGTGTAGCCCAGTGTTTTTATCAACCAGGTGATTTCTGAAGGGGCATAATACCGTTCATTGCAATTGAGGGTTTTCTGATTGCCATAATCATCAACTGTTTCAAATGTGGAATGCTCTCGAAAAGTCATGAGATCGAAGGTGTTGTTTTCATTTTGCCCTTCATTCAGGTTGTTGTTCAGAAAGTCTTTGACGGAATGATAAAGCGGAAAGAGGGCATTCAGCGTTGTCAAAATGAGTTTGCCTTCGTTTTTCAAAGCGTGGGTGGCATTTTTCAAAATGGCAAAGTTCATCTCATCTGTTTCCATTAATGAAAAACCGCCTTCACACAGTATGATGACTAAATCAAATTCATTGCTAAAATCAAGATGTCTTGCATCAGCCTGTTGGAAGTCAATATGGACATTTTCATTTTTGGCTTTTTGTTGTGCGCGTTTGAGTTGCGATTCAGATAAATCAATGCCGGTGACTTGGTAGCCTCTTTTGGCTAATTCAATGGCATGTCGCCCTGTACCGCAGCCTATATCTAAGATGCGTTTTGATGTGTTGTCACCGATTTCTTGTTCAATAAAATCGACTTCTTGAACTGTGCCCTGCGTAAAGGCTTCTTGATCATACGTTTTTGCGTAATCGGTAAATAATGTTTCGTACCATTGTGTCATTTTATTTTTGAATCATTTTTGGAATGGGGTGGGGCGAACACGCAAGGGCAGCCCCTACTGCCCATAAATACGATGGTTGTGTAGGGGTATACCTGCGTGTCTGCCCGATAGGAAATGGTATTGTTGCTAAACACTCTTTTCTACAATATCAATCTGTTCGGGATAACTACAAGGATTGTTTATTTTTCCGTTTAGAAAATCGAAGCACAATCTAATCCTTTCTTATAAACAATCCTTGTAGTTATATAGCGTTTCACGATCTCATGACGTACAGTTATATCAAGAAAATCGAACCGCAAAATAAATTTGGAACGAAAATTAAGCCGCAAAATAAATTTGGAACGAAAATTAAGCCGCAAAATAAATTTGGTTTGAAAAGAGGGCCGCAAAATGAATTTGGAACGAAAATAATTTGTACTTCATTCAATTGGGAAACGCTATAATACTCCTTTTTCATTATTGATATCCCAACCTAATGCGATAAAAAAAGGAATGATAAAATCAGAGCGGGTTTGTGCTTCGTTGTAGTCGTCTCGTTTATAGATATAGAGTTGATTTTCAAAGCGTTTTATTAGAGGTTGAATGGGATGAGACATAGATAGTAAAAACCTGACAGGTTTTCAAAACCTGTCAGGTTTGGGCCAAGGTTTTATTAGAGGTTGAATGGGATGAGACATAGATAGTAAAAACCTGACAGGTTTTCAAAACCTGTCAGGTTTGGGGCAAGAATTATATCAATTTGATTATGAGCTCTTACTTAAAAACGCCAAAACCACCAAAAATCAGTAGAATTAGTTATGTTTAAGGGGTAAGCTCCCTAGGTCACAAAAACGACTTGTGACTTTTTATATAATACACAATAGATTTTGAAGA
>QNEL01000065.1 GCA_003645185.1 Candidatus Parabeggiatoa sp. nov. 3 | reverse complement strand
TAAAATTCACACCCAGATTAACCTAATCTTGATGCGAATTTGCAACCTCTGATTTGCAGAGCCCCTCATATCCATGACACCGTCATGGTGTCATCCAAACAGATGACAGTACTCATATTATTTGACTTTTTTTCAAAAGTCAAGTATTAAAATAGATTAGTCTAAAACGGCACTAAAATAAGTAACTTTGATTAGGTTTGAGTAAGAAATCAAGTGCTAGCATATGCACCATAGTATTCATAAACTGACAATGCTGATTAGTTGCTGCCATGTTATTGGCTTTGATGAGGCTAAAAATAACCTTACCAACAGTGCTTTTTCCGGTATCATTAACACCTGCAATCACTGTTAAGCCATCAAGAATAATTTTTGCTTTTTGCAATAATCCTATGTTTTTAATGGTTATTTCCATTTCAGTTATCAGTTATCAGTTTCACGCAAAAGTTTTGCGCGCAAAACTTTTGCGTGAAAATCAGTTATCAATGCTTTGATATCCAGTATGTTCAAGACTAACTTATGTATCTGACAAACTATATAATATCAGATAATAATTGGGCCTGAAATGAGGGAATAAGCCAATCTAAAAACTTGATAGAACGCTGATTGCACTGATTGTCCTGATTGACGCTGATTAATATTAATCCTGTTCAACTTCAATCTGTTTGTCACAAATTCTATTATTTATCTTGTGATTTTTTCAAGCCCTTTGACAATAAATTTAGATTTGTTTGCTGTGGCTATGAGCATCATTTTGGACATCGTACCGGAAATGGTGGGCAACAAAAACCCGTAGGGAGCCCTACAAACAACTGTCTATAAATGCTTTAAAAATGCCGAGGATTTTATCGACTTCTGCTATTAAATATTCTTCAAAATCAATTAATACGCTGTTGTTTTGTAAGGTTATAAATTTCCAATTACTGCCTGTGGTGACGACTCCCAATATGCTATTGAGTGGCTTGGATTTGTTGTCGTTAAAGCGTTTGGCGGCTATCATTTCTGCGATACATTGGGCATAGCCGGATTTGATTTGTTCGTTTTTGGCTTCGACGACGCAGATGACGGGGGCCCTTAATATGGCCTGATTGGGTGATAAGCTTAATATATAATCACAATAGCCATTTAATTCTTTTTCGGCTTCTACGTTAAATTCAATCCCCAAAAATAGACTGATATTGTGTAATCGTTCTCTCACTTCCAGTAGTAGTGGGGCGATGATTAATTCGGAGCGGGCCTTTTCGGTATTGATATTTAAGGCTAATGAAACATTTCTATGTAGGGTTTCTTTAAGAGTTTGACTGGGTTGAAGTGTTTCGACTTCTGCGAATAATGAATGATGTTGGTTGATTGTGAGCCCGAATTGTTCTTCAATTTGTTCAATTTTTTTGAAGGCGCTGTATGGCATAAACTTGTTCTCCGTGGCATACTGAAATCATTAACAATTAACAATTAACAATTAACAATTAACAATTAATATGGATATTTGGCATATTATTATTTTGGCTATTATACAAGGATTGACTGAGTTTTTACCGATTTCGAGTTCGGCTCATTTGATTTTGTTTCCTCAGTTAACGGGCTGGGCCGATCAAGGGGTGGCCTTTGATGTGGCCGTGCATGTGGGTTCGTTGTTTGCGGTGTTGATGTATTTTCAAAAGGATTTGAGGCCTTTATTAGGCCATTGGCTTGCGTCTATTATGAGGGGCCATCATACGCCTGAAAGTCGTTTGGTGTGGGGAGTTGGCATCGGTACGATTCCGGTAGGCTTGGTGGGTTTGGCGATTGCGGGTGTGGGTTTGGAAGAGCAGTTGAGATCGCCCCTTATTATTGCGACGGCAACGATTGTTTTTGGTTTGTTGTTGTGGGGAGGCGATGTGTTGGGTAAACGAGAGCGGGATGAGTTTAGTTTGACGTGGCCGGATATTTTGTTAATCGGCTTGGCCCAAGCTTTGGCTTTGATTCCGGGGACATCTCGTTCTGGTATTACGATTACGGCGGCCTTATTGTTGGGTTTGAATCGTAAAGCGGCCGCACGGTTTTCGTTTTTGTTGGCGATACCGACGATTATTTTGGCGGGGGTGGTTGAAACGGTGTCGTTGGTTCATGAAGAATCTGTGGTGAATTGGTACGCTTTATCGCTTGGGGTGGTGTTTTCGGCGCTGAGCGCGTATTTGTGTATTCGTGCTTTTATCAGTTTATTGGATCGAGTGGGGATGTTGCCTTTTGTGTTGTATCGTTTAGCATTAGGGGGGATTTTGTTGCTAATCACTTATCAATGAACAATTATTAATTATTATCAGTAGATCGAAAACCCATTAAATATAGAAGGTTTTATGTTGTTAAATGGTGGGCAAGCGGGCGAAAGTTCAGGGGGAAAAAACTGATTTTTGACGGCCCGCTTACCCACCCTACAAAGATCATTAAAAAGGTTTTCGATCTACTGATTATGAATAGGTGGGCAACCACGTTACCCACCCTACAACTAAAATCCTTTATTTATATACAATCCTTGTCGTTATTTAGAACAGATGATAAATGGAAAAGAAAAAAAGGAATTATCCATTCTTATATCAAATCCTTGTAATTATGGTTTACGCTTGAAGAATTTATGGATTGCTACCGGTTGGGCTTTGGTTGGCGCGGTGATTATCGCTTCTTTGATGGCTGTGCCAAAGCCTATTCAATCTATTTCTCTTTTTCAGGGCGATAAACTGCTGCATGTTATGGCTTATTTTGTTTTGATGGGTTGGTTTGCTCAGATTTATCACGCGCCTCGCGAACGTTTTTATTATTTGATTGGCTTTGTGTTGTTGGGGGTGCTTTTGGAATTGTTGCAAGGTTTAGGGGGAATCAGGCAGGGAGATTGGCTTGATATGGTTGCTAACAGTGTCGGGGTGGTGTTGGCTTGGCAGTTAACGAAAAACCGTTTTGCTGAACTTTTGGCCTCTTTTGAGCAAAAAGTGTTGCGGTGAGAGGGGTAGGGTATGCTTGATATGATATGGCATTGAGGAGGTAAGTGGGGCAATGATAAGGGTTTATCCCCATTAACGATTATGAAATAAAGTTTTTGCGCGCAAAAACTTTAATTCACATTTAGCTAAAGGTGGAACTGATAACTGACATTTACTTCAATCGTTTAATGCCCATGGCTTCGAGGACATATTTTTCATATAGGGGTTCTGAACTGCCTTTTTTCATTTTACGTATGAAATACTTTTCAAACGCGATTTTGGCTATGTGTACCCATTTGCCTTTTTTGGCCCAAGTGAGATTGCGGGGCGGTATTTGTGGCATGGCGACAAAGGCGGCTCCGATATCCCCCATATCGGCTAAACAAATGGCATTCCAAGTACCGGTTTCTGCCGGTTTTTCGCCGTTGATTTCATTACGAATGTTATGCACGATGGCTGTTACCATGGATTCGATCATATAGCCCGTTTTCGGTGTACCTGTGGGAATCGGGGTGGCTTCAACGGGGGGTATGGCTATACAGACACCTGCCGCATAAATGTTGGGATAGGTTGGGTTACGTTGGTAATCATCCACTATCACAAATCCGCGCGGATTACATAAGCCTTTGACTTCTGCAACGGGATCAACCCCTTTAAAAGCGGGTAACATCATGGAGAAGTTAAATGCCTTTTCATGTTGTTTAATGACTTCACCGTTATCGTTGTGTTCGTCAATAAACATTTTGCCTTGTTCAACTTTGATGATTTTGGCATTGGTGATCCAGTTGATATGGCGATGGCGCAGTTCGGATTCCAACATACCTTTGGTATCGCCAACACCGCCTAATCCTAAGTGACCGATATAGGGCTCACTGGTGACATAAGTCATTGGGATTTTGTCACGCCGTTTGGCTTTACTCAGGAAGGTATCAACATTAGTCACATACTCGTATGCTGGGCCAAAACAACTGGCACCTTGAACTGCCCCAATAATGACTTCACCGGGATTGTCTAGCAGTTCTTGATAGCCTTCATAAGCTTTTTCGGCATGATTGACGGTGCAAATCGAATGTGTAAAGCCATTATTAGGGCCTGTACCAGGTACTTCATCAAAAGCCAATTTGGGGCCGGTGGCAATAAGGAGGTAATCGTAATCAACGGTATTGCCCGTGTGTAACACTAAGCGATTTTTGTCGGCCTCAATTCGGGTGACTGTGGCATGTATAAATTCGATTTTCTTTTTCTTAAGGTAAGGGGCAATTGGAAAGGTGATATCCTTGCGCTTACGCCAACCCACACCAACCCAAGGATTGGATGGCACAAATTGAAAATACTCTAAGGAATTGATAACGGTTACGTCATGTTTTTTCCCCAATTCGGCTTTCATTTCGTAAGCAGCGGGCATACCGCCCGTGCCTGCACCTAAGATGACAACATGTGCCATTTTCTGCCTCCATTAGTCTAGGATGAATCCGTTTTCGATTTAGGCGGCTTATGGGTGACAAGCTATAAGCTATTCCCCTAAGCTATCTGTGTTGTTGTATATAGCAAAGATTATTATATAAGTATTTTAGGTTGGACTGCAATCTGGGTATGATTTGATTTTTTAATATTAGATATACATTCATCATTCATTAGGGAAGACTGAGGTCAAAAATGCAAGTCAAAATCAAATTAATAGGCTTTCAAAATTGCAAAATGCGATTTTTTTCATTTCTAAAAAAAGGGTCATCAAAATAAATCCTTGAAGGCTGCCAGTTTTCGTTCCAAATTTATTTTGCGTGTTTTTGGAGTGCAAAATTTATTTTGCGAAGAGTTGGAGTGCAAAATTTATTTTGCGAAGGCCAAGATTGATAATGTACCTTTTTTTGGGAATGCGCCCGATGGTGGGCAAATCAAATGGTGGGCAAGTT
Source organism: Candidatus Parabeggiatoa sp. nov. 3 (assembly GCA_003645185.1). Classification (GTDB taxonomy): domain Bacteria; phylum Pseudomonadota; class Gammaproteobacteria; order Beggiatoales; family Beggiatoaceae; genus Parabeggiatoa. Next base: position 18,380 of record QNEL01000065.1, on the reverse strand, counting down.
CGTTTCGACGCTGGGCGTCGAAACGAACTTACCCACCCTACATAGATAGATAACTGATATGTTTGAGCGTATAAAAGAAGATGTGGCTTGTGTATTTGAACGCGATCCTGCGGCACGCACGAGATTTGAAATACTGACGAATTATCCAGGTGTACATGCGATATTAATGCACCGTCTTAATCACCGTTTATGGCAAGCGGGTTGGAAATGGTTGGCACGAACTTTGTCTACCTTAATGCGTTGGTTGACAGGAATAGAAATACATCCTGGGGCAACTATTGGACGGCGTTTTTTTATCGATCATGGCATGGGAGTCGTGATTGGCGAAACGGCTAGTATTGGTAATGATTGTACGCTTTATCATGGGGTAACCTTAGGCGGTACGAGTTGGCAAAAAGGGAAACGCCATCCGACTTTGGGCAATGATGTTGTTGTCGGGGCGGGGGCAAAAGTTTTGGGGCCAATTACGATTGGAAATGGTGCGCGTATTGGATCAAATGCGGTGGTGATTAAAGCGGTACCTGACGGGGCCACGGTTGTGGGCATTCCTGGACGAATTGTTCAAGTAGATACGGATTACAAAAAGCACCATAAGCACGCGCTTGAAGAAAAGATTTTTGATGCTTATGGTATGCCCCATGAGATGCCTGATCTTGATCCAGTACAGTATGCACTGAGCAATGTGCTTGATGATATTGATCGAATAGATGAAAAAATACAATTATTGTGCAAAACTTTGAAGACGATGAGTAATGGAAATTTTCCGCCTGAGTTAGATTCTTGTCAAATTCGTTCGTCAGTCGTCGCTAAAGCGACTACGACAAACGCGCCTACAAACGACTAATGGGTATAGTTAAAATGAAATATCTTTTAATGTTTAATCTAGTGATTGTTTTGGCACTAGAAACAACGGTTCTAGCAGCTACACAAACTCGCTCTGCTTATTTTGATGATAGGCAGGGTATTGTGATACCTGAAGTGGTTGTTTTACCTGAAAGCGCAAGGTTTTCTGTCAAATTGCGTCAGCTTGATAGCAGTGATTTTGTTCTTGATATGGATAGTGTGACACCGCTGAAGGCTTCTTTTAATTATTATGATCCGAAAACCGGATTACTCTATCTGCCGGAACTGAAAATCGGCAATGAAATTTACAAGGCAGTTGAGTTGAAGGTGATTTCTGAAACTGAACCGCTGGTTTTTCGTATGATTTCTGCTGATATTCAGATTGATCGCGGTGATATCAAAGCCGTGCAAGCAACGGTAGAAACGAAGCCTGTGCCAGCGAGTGGTGATGCGGCGGATGATCCGGCTATTTGGATTCATCCTGACGAACCGGCGAGAAGTGTTGTGATTGGTACGCAAAAACAAGGTGGTTTGGGTGTTTATGATTTAGCCGGCCAAGAAATTCAGTATTTAGCCGATGGTAATATGAACAATGTTGATTTGCGTTATGGGTTTCCTCTTAATGATGAAAAGGTAGCCATTGTGGCTGCCAGTAATCGCAGTAACGATAGTATTGCGCTTTATAAAATCAATCCAGAAACTCGTCAGTTGGAAAATGTAGCCGCTCGTACTATTCGTTCGGGATTGGATGTTTATGGGCTGTGCATGTACCATAGCGCCTCTTATGGAAAATACTATGTTTTTATTAATGATAAAAGGGGTGCAGTAGAACAATGGGAAATTTTTGATAACGGTAATCAATTTGTAGATGCTACCGTTGTGCGTCGTCTAAGCGTTAATTCGCAAGTTGAAGGGTGTGTGGCAGATGATGCCTTAGGTTATTTTTATCTTGGGGAAGAGCGAGTGGGTATCTGGAAATTTGGTGCGGAACCGAATAATGCTGATGCAGGGCAGTTGATTGATACCACGAATAAACAGGGGAACATGACTGCTGAAGTGGAAGGGTTAACGATTTATTATGTGAATGAAACTGAGGGCTATCTGATTGCTTCTAATCAGGGCAATGATACGTTTACGGTTTACGAACGTGCAGGTGACAATGCGTATTTGGGTAAATTTCATATCATTGGTAATCCTGACTTAAAGATTGATGCTGTCTACGACACAGACGGTATTGATGTGATTAATGTGCCGCTAGGTGAAGCATTTCCTTATGGTGTGTTTGTCGCGCAGGATGGTGAGAATATCTACCCGGATGAAAATCAAAACTTCAAATTGGTGCCTTGGGAACACATTGCAGATGCTTTGAATTTAAAGAAAGAAACGTCGTATAGTCCACGGTAGTGGATATAAGTTATGAGGTAGTTTGAGTTTTTGGTACTGGGGCATTGAATGGGATTGATTCTGGGCAGGTGAAAATGGTGTGTATTAATTGTTAATTGGGTAGTCATGCAATGTGGGTGATATGATAGAACGCTGATTTGACTGATATAGCGTTTCCCGATTGAATGAAGTACAAATTTAGATTGTCGTTACAAAATTATTTTGCGAAGGCCTTTTTTGTTCCAAATTTATTTTGCGAAGGCCCTTGGAGTGCAAAATTTATTTTGCGAAGGCCCTTGGAGTGCAAAATTTATTTTGCGAAGGCCCTTGGAGTGCAAAATTTATTTTGCGAAGGCCTTTTTCGTTCTATTTTGTACTTCATGCAATCGGGAAACGCTATAATCATGATTAACACTGATTATGTTAACTTTTGTAGTGGTCAGCTTGATGTTGAACAAATCAATTATTAATCAGCGTAAATCATGACAATCAGTGCAATCAGCGTTCTATCACGATTTTAGATTTGCTTAAATCCTCATTTTTTGTTTAACATCCGTTTGACCACTACAGATTATGTTAACTTTAATTAGCGTAAATCATTAATCAGCGCAAATTCATGATAAGAAGCAGAACTTTATCAAACCCATCCTTTGCCGGCTTGCTAATATGCTCTGGTACATTTTCAATTTTACGATTGCGAAAGCGTTCTCTAAGCATTTCTGCAATTTTTTTATAACTGAACTCATGAACTCATTAATATTCAATAACAGATGTTTGACATGCCCATAAACTGGTCACCCGTTTGGATTACGCTACGCTTAGCCACCATAACAACGATCATATTGTTACTACTCAGCACACCACTCGCCTGGTGGTTAGCACAAACCAAATGTTGGTGTAAAAGCCTGATCGAAGCGGCCGTTTCCTTACCGCTAGTCTTACCACCTACCGTCTTAGGTTTTTACCTGCTCATCACACTAGGCCCACAAGGCCCGATAGGTAGCGCATGGCAATCATTGACAGGCGGTTCTCTCACCTTTACCTTTACCGGATTAGTGATCGGCTCCGTTCTGTTTTCACTGCCCTTTGCCGTTCACCCACTGCAAAATGCGTTTACCGCTATGGGACAACGGCCCTTAGAAGTAGCCGCAACATTGCGAGCCAGTCCCTTAGATCGCTTTTTGACCGTTGCCATACCACTCGCACGCCCCGGTTTTCTAAGCGCCGCCACCCTCACCTTTGCACATACCGTCGGAGAATTTGGTGTCGTTTTAATGATAGGCGGCAGCATTCCGGGTCAAACGCAAGTTTTATCTATTGCCATTTATGAACAAGTCGAAATGCTAGAATTTCAACAAGCCCATCTGCTATCAGGTGGCATGTTATTATTCTCATTCCTCATCTTATTAACGCTTTATACAATTAATAAACGTCTTGACTACAACAAATAAATCTCAGAACAAAAAATGTCTACATTACAAGGACGTTTTCAATTACAACAAGGGGAATTTACCCTTGATATCGACTTTCAGACTCCCAGTCAAGGTATCACGGCCCTCTTCGGGCCATCCGGTTCCGGTAAAACAACCCTCTTACGTTGTCTCGCCGGTTTAGAACGGGCCAAGCCCGGATTTTTAGAAATCAATGGCAACTGTTGGCAAGACGAATCACGCGGTTTTTTTCTACCCACTCATCAACGTTCCTTGGGTTACGTCTTTCAAGAAGCCAGTTTATTTTCCCACTTAAGCGTGCGAAAGAATCTGGAATATGGGCAAAGCCGCACGCCCCAGAAACAGCGCAAAGTGGCCTTTGAAGAAGCAGTCGAACTGCTTGGTATCTCCCCCTTGCTAACACGCAATCCCAAACGTTTATCAGGAGGTGAACGACAACGAGTTGCCATAGCACGCGCCCTGCTCACCAGTCCCAAATTGTTATTAATGGATGAACCCCTAGCCGCCCTTGATGCCAACAGTAAAGCTGAGATTATGCCTTATTTAGAAAAGTTGCACCAAGCGTTATCCATTCCCGTGTTATACATCAGTCATGCCATACCCGAAGTAATGCATATCGCGGATAACATGCTCCTCATTGAAAAAGGGCAACTGATTGGCAGCGGCCCCTTGTTAGAAGTCTTAACACGGCTAGATTTACCCCTATCGCACAGTTCAGAAGCCGGTGTCGTTATAGAAGCCACAGTGACTGAACATGACGAAACCTTTCATCTCACCTACTTAACGTTTAGTGGTGGACGCTTAAGCCTGCGCCGTGAAGACTTAGCCATCGGTTCCACAGTGCGCGTCGTCTTAAATGCACGCGATGTCAGTTTAGCCCTAGATAACGAAATCCATTCCAGTATTCTCAACAATTTTCAGGCCAGCATCTTAGAAATATTGGAAGAATCACCCGGACAACTGATCATTAAACTAGATATAAGCGGCGCTTTACTGCTCGCTAGAATTACGACAAAATCTGGCGTATTATTGAATTTGCAAATCGGCATGAAGGTTTATGCCAGAGTAAAAAGTGTGGCATTATTATAATAGTGGGACAAAGCGAGAAAAACCTGACAGGTTTTCAAAACCTGTCAGGTTTGGGCCACACCCGCTTCCATTTTTCCATTTTTCATTTTAGAGGCATTATGTCTGGAATACTAAAAGTACTGTTTTTTATTTTGACAATCATCGCTTTAATCAGTGTATCAAGCGGCCTCTTTATTGGAGCCGGATACCTGATTGCCATGATATTTTCACTCAGCTTATTTCAAGCATCACTACTTTGTATAGGCTCATCGTTTGTCTTTGCATTCATTCTGTTTGCAATGATGTTTAACAAACAAACGTTTAAAGTCATTCATATTAACCCCAAAAACACAACATTTGTTTTCGACCCAGAAGATAAAGACGAATATGAAGATGATGACTATCAAGAAGAAGAGAGTCATCATGTTCACAAGGAAACAATAAGGCCTGTAAGAAGCACAAAAGTGGCCCGAAACGAACCTTGTCCTTGTGGGAGTGGCAAGAAATACAAATTTTGTTGTGGCACCAACAGTGAATAATTTAGGTATAGGCATATCCAAAAAATAAATTATCCCAGTTGGTTTTGTAGGGGGCCGGTAACGTGTTTTTGTTGCCGGCCCCAATAGATCAATGTAGGGTGGGTAACGTTGTTGCCCACCATTATGAATAAATGAAAAGTTTAATGTCACCCCCCCTTTTTTCCAAAGCAATATTTGATCTCATTGAAACTTTACAGGCCTCCCCCCAATATGTTTGGGTAGCCTATAGCGGTGGTTTAGATTCGCATCTTTTATTACATACCTTAGCACACACTTGCCATGACACATCTAATACTGGGCTAAAAAACCATTCAAACAGATTACGCGCTGTCCATATTCATCACGGTTTACACAAAGAGGCCGATAACTGGGCTAAACATTGTCAACAAATCTGTGAAGCGTTAGCCATACCGTGTGAAGTGATACGAGTCAACGTTCGCGTTGCCCCTAGAGAAAGCCTTGAAGCCAATGCACGCACCGCGCGTTATGAAGCCATTGCCCAATTACTCGGTTCAAACGATATCGTTTTAACGGGCCAACATGCTGATGATCAAGCTGAAACCGTATTACTACAATTACTGCGTGGTGCCGGCGTTGCCGGATTAGCCGCTATGCCACAAATCAGTCGTTTAGGGCCAGGTTGGCTGCTTCGCCCTTTCTTAAATTATTCTCGCGCCGAATTATACGATTACGCCCTGAAAGCGAATTTACACTGGATAGAAGATAGCAGCAATGCCGATACCCGATTTGATCGCAATTTTATACGCCATCAAATCATGCCCCTTTTGCAACAGCGGTGGCCGAGTGTGAATCACATATTGGCTCGCGTTGCTCGCCATCAAGCGGAAGCCAATGAATTAGTGCAAACTGTGGCAGAAGCAGATTGGCGTGTCTGTCAGGAACAAAGTACCCTGCTATTACCCGCTTTATCTCGCTTAAGCCCAGCACGGCAGGGCAATCTATTACGATTTTGGATAAAACAAATCGGTTTACCGCCTCCTAGCAGCGTACAAGTACAACAGATTCTCAATAACCTACTCACGGCTAAAGCAGATCGTCAACCCCTAGTTCGCTGGCCTGGTGCTGAAGTACGTCGTTATCGTCATCACTTATTTGCCATGCCGCCGCCGCCGCCAGTGCCAGAAGCCTCATACACGCTAACTTGGCAACTGCCACAACCGCTACGTTTACCTTGGGGCGATATGAAGGCAACTGAAATAGAAGGGCAAGGATTAGCTTTACCCGCAGGAACAAGCTTGCAAATCCGTTTTCGTCAAGGTGGCGAAACGTTTCATTGGCATGGACATCAACGTATTGTCAAAAAATTATTGCAAGCCGCTCACTTACCCCCTTGGCAACGTCCCTTTATGCCATTGATTTATATAGAAAATACATTGTTAGCCATGCCGAATATTGGGATTGCGGATGGATTTGTGGCACGAGAGGGGGAAAAGGGGTGGGATATACAATGGAATTTGGGTTAATCTTAGCAAATTTTTTTCAACACACACAGAGAACCACAGAGAACCACAGAGTATAAGCAAGCGGGCGATAGATAGACGGTCTGGATAATATTTTATTGAGTGCCGCCCGCTTACACCAATGCCATTAAGTTGTAGGGGCGAACCTGCGTGTTCGCCCAGGGCAGACACGCAGGTCTGCCCCTACCTTAATGGCATTGCCGCTTACACACCCTACAAAGACATTGGAATCTGAATAATAAAGAGGATCCCTTCACCTTCAACACTGTGACATTGGATTGTCCCTTCGAGTTTATGGGTGACTAGGTTATAAACAATATGTAATCCCAAACCACTGCCACCGTTTTGACGATTCGTCGTAAAAAAGGGATCAAAAATCTTATTAATAATCTCAGGCGCAATCCCTTTTCCATTGTCTGAGTAATGCAAAATCAAGTTATTGTCTTCAGCCTTTTGAGCCGTAATCCGAATTTGTCCATCTGACTTCTCTTTGAAGCCGTGTATCAAAGAATTCATCAGAAAATTCGTAAAAATCTGAGAGAAAATACCAGGATAACTGGACAGTACGATATCAGTATCACATTCAATTGAAACCTGATGTTTCGTGCGTTTAAATTCCGGTCGTAAGGTAGTCCAAATCTCCTGGATATATTCTTTTAGATCAAAAGTGCGTTTCTGTTCGCCCGCTTGATCTACCGCAACTTGTTTAAAGCTTTGAATCAATTCCGCAGCCCTGCTCAAATTTTTCAGGATAAGATCACTACCTTGTCGGGTAGATTTTAAATACTTTTCTAAATCAGCCCGTTTCATCTTGCTGGCCTCATATAATTGGCCCAATTCTTGGGTCAGCGTATCCAATCGAGAAGCCGCAGTCACCCCAATGCCAATAGGGGTATTGATTTCATGGGCAACGCCCGCTACGAGATTGCCCAGTGCCGCCATTTTTTCTGTTTCAACCAAATGCTGTTGGGTAGCTTGTAATTGTTGTAAAGCCTCTTCGGCCGCTTTTTTCGCCTCTTGTAACTTGATCTCAGCCTCTTTACGTTCAGTAATGTCTTGAGTAAATCCTTTTATGCGATGCGGGTTGCCTGAAACATCACATTCTAACTCGGTTTGTGAACGCATGGTTCGGATTTGGCCATCAGGCCAAATCACCCGAAATTCAAATTCAGCAGTATGTTCCTCTTTCAGGCTTCTTTCCAATAGAGAATGAATCATCAACTGATCATCTGGGTGAATACGCTTAATAAAAGTTTCATAAGATGGCGTATACCCTTCCTCTTCCTGTTTAAAATTACGACAGTCTTGCGCAGATCGGAGTACAATATCAGTCTTGATATCCCAAACCCAACTGCCCACCAATGCCATACGCTGAGCATCCGCTAAAATAGCCTCACTTTCCTTCAGTTTATGGGTACGTTCTTCCACTTTTTCTTCTAACGTGTGCGAATAGTCTTCTAACTCTTTATTCAGCTTGATCAATTGCAGATTAAATTCTTCCCGTTCCGCTTCGGCCTGTTTACGTTCAGTAATGTCTTGAAAGGCCATCATGGCATAAGTCACGTTGCCTTTATCATCAAATATCGGCGTTCCCCAAGCTTCTATAGGAATAATCCTGTCTTGCCCATGAATTTCCATATCATCGACTGTCACGCTTTTGCCTTGCAAGGCAAGTACCGCCGGTTGGCGAACATTAGAATACAGTTCTGAAGTACTCGCCGTATAAATTTGATAAGTCGAAGCTAATTGTTCAGCCTGGGCTTCCGGCACAATGCCTTTACCCAGTAATTGGTGCGCTCTTTCATTGGCATAATAAGGATGCCCGTTAGCATCGGTTACAAAAACACCCACCGGTACAGCCTCTAAGAATTGATTCAACCTTCTTTCACTTTCAATCGCTATACGTAGCGTTTCCGCTTTCAATTGCTTGATATGTAAATGAGTTTTAATGCGAGCAAGCAGTTCAGTTTTTGAAATCGGTTTAACCAGATAATCATTAGCCCCCACTTCTAATCCGGTTACTAAATCGGCCACTTGATTTTTAGCAGTCAACAATAAAATAGGTAATTCAATCGCAGCCCAAGTTTCTCTAATTTTTTGCGTGACTTCATAACCCGTCATTTTCGGCATCATCACATCAAGCAAAATTAAATCAGGTGTTATCCCCTGTTCAAGAGTTCTTAGTGCTTCATGCCCTGAAGAGGCTTCAATGATCGTGTAATTGTAGAAAGAAAGATGGTTAGCCAAAACGTGAAGATTTACTGGTTCATCATCGACAACGAGGATTGTGGCTTGTTCATCAATATTGAAATCAAAATCCAACTCTCCCCAACTCTCCTTTTTCAAAGGGGCACTTTCACTGAAAACCGATAATTGATCACTGAAAACCGATAATTGATCACTGGCAATCTGTAAGGTAAAAATAAACCGTGATCCAACACCAACAGTTGATTCCACGCAAATATTACCACCATGCAATGTCACTAATTGTTTAGTAATGACTAAACCTAAACCCGTATTGCCGTGTGGTATCATCGTCGAACGGGTTATTTGTTCAAACGATTTAAAGAGTTGTGCGATTTGCTCAGCAGCAATGCCCATGCCCGTATCAGAAACCGTGATCAGTAACTCATTTTCCCCGTTTGGTTTAGCCAAATCAGGAACGGGAGGAGAAGAACCCGAATCAGGGTTCACTGACAACTGATGATTGAGACTGACTTCAGCTGAAATTTTAATCAAACCTCTCTCAGTAAACTTAATCGCATTACTAACCAAGTTGTGCAAAATCTGTTGTACGCGATTTTCATCAGCATAAGCGAGAGGCAGATCAGGGAGAATCTCGTTCATCAGTTGTAAATCTTTATTGCCAATCAGGGGTTGGCAGAACCTCAGCACAATCTCAGCAATTTCTCGCATATTAACCGGTTTGAGTTGCAATGCAATTTGTTTGTGCTTCTGTTTAGAAAAATCAAGGATATCATTAACCAAGTTAGACAAACGTCGCCCACTGGCAACAATCATGGACAATTCATCACAGGTTTTAGAAGAAAGCTGTCCAGTCGCACCATCAATCAGGGATTCAGCAATACCAATCATGCCATTCAGAGGAGTGCGTAATTCATGAGAAGTATTGGCCAAAAATTCATCCTTGAGTTTATCTAAGCGTTGTAAATCCGCATTTTTGGTTTCTAAAGTCGTAAAAAATTCTTGCAATTGCTTTGCCATACGACTGAATGATTTAGCCAACTCTCCTATTTCATCTTGACGTTCCACATCAACCATTTGCTGCCATTCACCCTTAGCAAGGGCTTCAGCCGTCGTATTTAAACGTAAAATGGGTTGGATAAGCCATTGAGCCGTGAGAATACCCACCAAAATCGTGATAGCCAAAGCGGCCAGACACAATAAAATAATATAATACATATTCGCCTCAATATGCCCCATGAAATCCGTTTCAGGCACAACAACCACAATCAGCCAATCAAGCCCTAAGTCATCTTGAAATGGCATCACTTGGATCAAATATCGCTTACCCTTTTCTAAAAACTCAAGCTTTTTCGATGATTTAATCAAGCTCAAATTTCCAAAATATTGTGTTAAATACTGTGCCGTGGCGCGAGTCAAAGCATTACGACTTTCAGTTGCTTTAATAAAAGGTTCCGGTTGCGATGCAACAGTCTTGAATGCTGGCGCTTTATTTTGAACATCGGCCTGTTTGACATTGCGATAAGGTTTTTCAGCCGTCGAAGTCGCCACCATAAAACCTTCACGTTCAAGAATAAAAGACTGTCCCGTTTTACCGATTTTCAAATCACGCAGAAATTGACTCATTTCTAAAGCACTGAGATCGGCCGTTGCAACGGCCAATAGATGGCCCTGCTCATTGTAAATGGGCTGATTAACAGAAAGTGTAGTACGTCGACTAGAAAAATAAGCTTGACTCCAAACAGGCTTACCTTCTGTCACCGCTTTCGCGTACCAAGCTTGATCTCGATGCGCGTAGTTTGGCAAGATTTCTTTCAGTTTGGTATGACTAGCCTCATCATCAGTCTCCCATATTTCGAGTTGATTTGTTGTAGATTGTTCTAAAATTTCCACAAGGGTAGCGCCATTATCAAGCAATTGCGCGCCAACATAGCTACCCTTTTCAGTACCAATACCGACATAACTCACCGTATCAAACTGCTGTATCTGTTTCCATAAATGACGTTCGAGGGCAGGGGTATCTTCTAAATTCAATAAACCAAGACGAATGGCATTGGCATTGATTTGATTAGCCCGATAAGGCATTGTCGTATGGGTTTCAAGATGCTGATGAATCCGAGTCGCCACTTCGCTGCGTAACTGGGAAGCGAGATCATCAACCGCCTTTTGTCCATTAAGAAATGAAAGCCATCCAGTCAAACCGACGACAGCAAAGATTTGTATGACAAAAGGCACAATAATAACGGTTCTGAGGGGAATTTTTCTTGACAGTTTAGAAATGATGTGATCAAACAAACGAATAATAGACATTGTCATAATTTAATGGGTGGCTTAATAATAAATAATAGTTTTTGACATATACACTACCTGAACTCCTGTAATTCCTGAACTCCTGAACTCCTATAATTGTTTGTTTATTATAGCAATAGTTTTGACACTGAATAAACTTGTCAAGATTGATCGGGTGTGATTAAAACTGCATGGCCTGGAACCCCAGGTGGAGCCTTTTCACATTTTGCGAAGCTGGCCTTCGGCCAGCGAAGCTAAATACAGTTTTTGCGCGCAAAAACTGGAGCAAAAAAGCCTATTCACATACATTCAACCCCTTCGGGGCCTTAGCTGCTTCATTAAAAATGGTTAATTCCTTAAAAAATTGGAACGGCACAATTCCTAATGAACTATGAAATTTGGGTATTGTTTGTTATGAAAGCTATAAAAGTGTCAGTTCACTGCCTACGATTGACGGTTAGGGGAGGGACAATCTAGCGAAAACTCTGATAATATATAGCTTGTCTTGATTGACACCAAAGGCTTCGAGGTATTAGGGGAAGAGGATGCTACAAACCATTTATGTGAAATATATCCTTATTTATCAGTTAGTTATACTATATTTTTCAAAAACAGCGAGTTCGTGTTAGGAGACAATTAAAACTATCCATAAACTAAAACGTGCTTAAAATGCTTGTTTGATGCCTTAAATAACGTATTGTTGTAAGGCCATGATTTATAAAACATAATATTATCTATGGTCATCCTTATTATGAAATTAGCATGTTAGCGCACGGTTTGACCCGTCATCCGTGGCGACAACCGATCTTATGTGGGTTAAAACGATAATGCAAGTTGTGTCCTAGCACTTGCCAAAAATACGGACTATAATATGTTGGTATTAATCCAAGAGCTACAAAAGTGCGTGAAACTGAGCAAGTGTTATTAATGTTTGCGCTACCCATTATGCCAGATGGTGAGTCGAGTTATAATATAAACTATGTGTATGACCAGTGGTGTTATGTTGGATTTCGCAAGTACGAGTATTATGGCGAGAATTGGCCCAAGTCTGTGCAGTGTTCCCATTGAATAAACCTCATTCAATGACCCAAGTGCCAAGAACCGTTAAAACAAACTTGAACATTGGTGTGTTCGCCAAATTACCACAAAAGCTTAAAGAGTTTCCTTCGTTATCGTCTATTTATCGAATCAAAACGAATCATATCGTATCATTTTATATCTAATACATTGATAATTATGGATAATAAAGTACATACTTTTATTATTGATAACTGTTTTATAACTCATTGATTTTTTAATACCTCCATTGGTTTGTAAGGACTACCCAATTATCCAGAAATCTTAACTTGCACTCTCTCCGATTTAGCTACAGCTATACACTAATTTTGCTTTTTTTGCCCGTCAAAAATGCATTACGATTGATAAAAGGACTACTATATTGATTTGCTTTTTTACCATCGCCGGTTAAAATCATTGGTTGCCATCGATTTAAAAATGGGTGAATTTGAAGCCCGTTACAAAGGACAAATGGAATTGTATCTTCGCTATCTTGAAAAGCATGAAACTATTGACGGCGAAAATATACTCATTGGCTTAATTCTTTGTACGGGTAAAAATGAAGAACATATCGAATTAATGCAATTAGACAAAAGCAATATTAAAGTGGCTGAGTATTTAACAATACTTCCGCCAAAAGCACTGTTACAAGAAAATTGCACAAAGTAATTGAAATTGCTAAAAATAAATTACCTCATCATAGTTCATAGATTTTCGTTTGCTTGCGAAATTTTGTTAATTTGACTACACTGCATTATTATAACGGTATGCTTTTGCTCCACTTATTGATATTTGCTTGATAGAACTATATTGCTATCAACATAATTGGGAATTGAGTTGAAAATGGAGTTTATTGATGGGTTGAGCGAAGCTCTACCCATCCTACGCTGGCTATTTTTCTAGTCGTACTTGATCGTAATCATGAAGCTTTTCCGATGTAATTCATGAAAAAATTCGCTTTTATGAAAAATTAGATTTTATTGAAGTTTAAGATCATTTTGATCACTACACATTGTTAAAATCAGTTTTTTGATGAGTTTTGCTTTCGTTCTAACCATCCTATGCTTTTATTTTAACAATCCTAATCTGAGCATTGGAATCTTTTTGTTAATTTATTTATATAAATTGGATAACAATTATGAAAAAAATTTTTGAATACCCTTTAGAAAGTAGAAAAGGTGATTCTATCTTAGTAGAGGTAGATGAACTGGAAACCGTAGCGGATGACGGAATAGAACTCGTTTCACGTACAACAGATAAGCTTATTGAAAAAGCGCAAGAGACTTTTGAGGCAGCTGTACGTAAAATGATTAAACCTATGGCAGAATCCGTTCTGACAGGACTAGATGAGGTTAGCAATCCCCCAGACAATGTGACATTGGAATTTGGAGTAAAAATGGGTGGAAAACTAGGTGCTCCGATACTTGCTACTGGAAGTGTAGATGCAAACTGCAAAGTGACACTTACTTGGAGTAAAATAAATGTTAATTTACACACACCTAATGGATTTAAAATCGACAAATCATGATTGAACCTATTAACATACTCGCTGCATCTATCACACGTCTGTTTAAAATTAATAAAGCTAACAACAATAAAAGTATTGTTGGTGTTGGTTTTTTAGTGACAAACAGGCAAGTGCTTACTTGTGCCCATGTGGTTTTAGAAGCATTAGGTTATTCCCATGAAGATTCTTTGCCGGAACAACCTAATGAAACTGTGTATCTTGACTTTCCATTGCTTGGTTCGGATGAACTCACGGCACAAGTAATTATATGGTATCCCACTTCTATTAGTAGAGGAGATGGGCGGGATATTGCTGTGTTGGAATTAACAACTGATTTACCAGAAGGTTGTCAACCTATATGCATACACGAAAATGTAATTGATTTCTGGGAGCATCCATTCCGTATTTTTGGATTTCCACCTGCTCGTGACAACGGTGTGTGGACTAATTATGTTGGTCGTGGCCCCCAAGCAGCTACCACAGGATGGGTATCTATTGAGAAATTTGGTGAAACTGGATACCGTATTCTACCAGGATTTAGTGGTAGTCCAGTGTGGGATGAACAATTACAGGGCGTAGTGGGTATGGTAGTGGCCTATGACAAAAATGTAAATGCTGCCTTTATGATACCTGCCAAGGTATTAAGTGAAAATGTGGGTGATATATCGTTTAAACCGTGTTTAAATATAGATAACCAGACTTATTTAGATAAACTCCTCAAAGAAAGGAGAAATTTGAGAAGTACTCTTAGAGAAAACGATCTTAATGTTGAAATGACAGAGAGACGTCAGTTTTTGAATCAAGAAATCGGGCGAATAAAGATACTTATTCATGAAACAAAGACAGATGAATTTTTTGAAAATGAAATTTTGGCTAAAAATAATGCTTTAATTCGTAAAGAAGAGCTTGGGGTTGGTGGTTTTGGCAAAGTGTGGAAATGTTATGATGAAGACGAGGATGAATTTGTTGCTATAAAAGTTTTGCACGAATACTTGCATAAAAATACAGAAGTACGGGAAAGATTTCTTAAAGAAGCCAACATAATGAAAAAGTTGGGAAAAAACAATGAATATATAGTAACAGTCTATAAAACACATACGAAATATAGCGAAGATAAAATTTCGGCCATTTACTATACAATGGAGTGTGTTGAACCAGGCTATACTATATTGGAACTTGTAACTCAAAAAAGAAGTTTGTATAGAGCTTTGCAATTGTTTATACAAGCTTGCAATGCTTTAAATGAAATTCACAAAAAAGGAATATTTCATCGAGATATAAAACCACTAAACTTATTAGTAAGCAAGGATGAGGAGGAATATTCTATTAGGATATGTGATTTTGGACTTGCCAAAGCACTTGATGCAACAAGATTGACGGTTACGGCTGATGTAATAGGAACATTAGGATACTGTGCGCCAGAGCAATTAGAAAATTCTAAGAATATGAGTGGTAGTGACAAAGCCGATATTTTCAGTTTGGGTATGGTTTTGAGCGCACTTCTTTTAGGGCGAGATATAATACCTTACGAATCTTTAAATAGAGAAAAGTTAAGGAACGATATTGTTGAAAGTCTTTCACCTTATACACCAATTGCTGACAAATTTGCAGAAGTGGTTTCAAAAGCTACTTATAAGGATCCAAAGCTAAGATATACAAGTGCTGAAAGATTGGGTAGCGAAGTTAGTTCCCTTGTGAATTTTTTAGGAGACGAAGAACAACCTGGACCAATACAAGTTTCTGATAATTTGGAAGAACTTGATCAAATAATTTCCCAAAATCACTCTATTTGGATAGATGAAAATAGCCAATTACTTGAATCCATTAAGAACCTTGTGGGTTACAAGTGCATATTGAATTATGGAGTATGTTTAATTGATTTTAAAGGTGATGTAAAAAATAGTGTAATAGCAACAATCCCAAAATCAAAAACTAATGATGTCATGTACTTAAATCCAAATGATAAAGTTCAAATTTTTGGTTTTAATGTCATGCAATCTATTGACGTTGAAAATAGAGGATATGTAGTTTCACTGCTTGTTAAGATTATTAATGGATTTTTTGAATCTTCTTTACGTGAATCTGAAAGAATTCTCCTTAAAAATTGCTTACGGGTAATTTCTCGAATTGATCAAAAAAGTATTTTTATGCTTAACGCATTGTCTTCGATGCCAAAGCAGAGAAATAGTATAATAAACCAAGTAAAGACTGGGGAAAACAGAGCTATTACCGATATTATGAGGCACTTCGGCTCATCTAAGCAAGAATTAACTAGAGTTGGGAGTGGCTTAAAAAGGAACCTTGATGAACTATTTTCTAATAATTCTTTTGTAAATATTATAAGCCAAATAAAATCTCCAGTTTCTATTCCCTTGGTATTCAGCAAAAAAAGAATTGGGATGTTTGATTTTAGTTCTGGTGAATTGTCAAATGAATATTACAACTTTTTAATATCATTAATTTGGCTTCAATATGATATAGAAAAAATTGAAAATAGTAGAACATTTTTCATTATAAACGGTGCTGAAAAGCTGAATAGGTTTAATTGGAATAAACTGCTACAAATCGCGGATAAGGATAAAACAAAAGTTATCTTTCTTTACAAGGACTTTTATGCTTTTTCAGAAAAAGAAATTGAAAAAATACGTGAAAATAACGTTATGTTAGTTTCTGTAAAAGAAGCTTCTTTTTTTGGAAAATTAGGTAAAATCTATAACCTTCAAGAAACTGACGACGATAAACTCTTGTCTTATCAAAACGTTGTTTGTCTTTCTAGTAAAAAAGAAACGTTTTTTGACGAAAAAACCCTAAGAAAAAGTTTTCGCGAAGATTACAAGGCAGCAGGTGTCGAGGCTATTCATAAATATTCAAAACATAGATATACACAAAAAGTAGAAATCATTGAGGAAAAGTTATCCAGATTTACCAGCAATGAAGAAGAAATTGAGGAATCCCTTGATATAAGAAGAGAATTAGATAAGATTATAAAAGCTGTGAAAAATAAAAAATAGTAGGTAGTGAACTGGTTTCTGATTTAGCATTACTCGCTTTTAAAACAGGGCATATTATTCATGCACAAAAAATTTTAGACATGGGTATGACAGGAGAAGAAGGCGATATTAGGTTTTATTATATTGGAGCAAGCAGTAATCGAAGTTCTGGTGATTATCCTAAAGCTTTTGAATATTGTAAAAAGGCTATTAATTTGTATAAAACTTTGCTTGAACATGGAAAAAACACGAAAAATATCCAAGATAGATTTTTATCTTTACTCAGATTAGGTTTTCAAATGCTGGTTTACGACGTGAAGAAACTCTATGAAGACATGGAGTTTATCAATATTGCCACTGATGTCATAGAAAAAATTCAAGATGATAATAATTCATTGTTGTTGCAATTAAAAGCAAAGTTTTTATGGTACACAAAGTATCCAAATTATGCAAAATATGATGATGCTTGGGAAAAAGCACTTCAGTCTGATGAAACCGGTGAAACATATAATGCCATGGGAACTTGGTATAAAGATGTGGAAAATAATTTATCAGAAGCAGAAAAAATTTACAGAAAAGGGTTGGAAAAATTTCCTAACAATGTTTTATTTCCGCTTAATTTAGCCAAACTTTTGATGGAAAAAGATGAAGATAGTTTTCAGCCTCTAGTAGAAGCGCTTTCTTTAATACATGCAGCTTCAAAAATGCCAAGTGCGTTTAAATTAAGAAAGCATATTTGTGAAATTAGAGAAACTATCAAAGCATTAAAAAGTGGAATCCCAAAAGAATTTTTGGATTTGGATAAAAAGCAGCTACTAGAAAAAGGTATAGCTGTTAAACCTGTAATGACTCCAGATAAGCCTCTATCTCAGGAAAATAGAATCAAATTATTTAGTCTGATTGCAAGGGTATATATTAAATTTGATAAACCAAGTGAAATCATACTGGAAAAACTCAAGCCCGCTATAGTTCGTATTGAACCTAATTTTGATCACAAAAAATTTGGATTGGCTAAATTTAAGTCTTTGCTGGAAAAAATTATAGGTGATGAATCCCCGATTAAGGAATTAACATCAGAAAAAAACACATCATCAAAAGTGATGTTTAATGAAGCTTTTTTAGAAAAGTTTATTGCTGATGAATTACTGGCACTGGGGTCATTAAGTGGGAAAGCTTCAAAGGGTGATAGAATTGTTAATTGATGCACACACAGATCACCAGCCCAGAATCAATCCCATCCAATGACCCCAGTGCCGAATTACTAGATTACACGTTAAATATTGAGGTTGAAAAAAAGGAATCGAACAATCCCTGAGAAACGCGATAAAAAATAATTGTCAAAGCAAATAAGCCTCAGACAAATATTGAAATAAAAACCGGACTTATAACGAATATTAAATTTAGTCCAGCAAAAAATGCTTACTATGGTTTTATCAGTTCGTAGTTCGTAGGTTGGAGTGAGCTTGCGAACTCCAACATTAGAAGAAAGAAAACAACTACGAAATGTTGGACTTTCCACCGTCAGTCCAAGCTACGTGCTTTAGGCATTTCATCTGTAGTAAAAAAAG
>QNEL01000064.1 GCA_003645185.1 Candidatus Parabeggiatoa sp. nov. 3 | reverse complement strand
CACCCTACATAGATAGATGGTGGGCAACAAAAACACGTTACCCACCCTACATAGATAGATGGTGGGCAACAAAAACACGTTACCCACCCTACATAGATAGTCGTAAGCAAAATTTTTTTTGACATTATCATTCATTTTAAAGTAAAGCCTCTTATGGCCGTTCAAATTTCGAGGCCATATTTCTGTATTCACTGAATGGTTTTTAGACTATTTTTTTATAGAGTACAGCAAGTTACGGTATAAACCTCAAGTAACACTTTAAAAATAAATTTTTTCGTGCTATTATCCGTCGCCTAATTTGCTAAGGTATCATAAATCTCACTTAGAACTGACCAAATCGTAAGTTGAGAAACAGTAACAGATCAAAAAACGCTTGTTTAAAGTATTGCTAAAAACATTTTTTGTAACCAATGACAATACACAGTGTGATTTGATTAAAAACACAACAGGAGCTATTTTAAGATTGATCATGCATAAGATACTGAAAGTACAACGGATTTGATGAAGTTAAACGGATTTTGGGGAGGGCTTTTGTAGCTGGATTAAAAATCAATTAGAAAAGCTTTGAGAAGTGAGCCACAATTCCCCATTCCCAAAATATACTTAGCATCGTCATAAGGTCGCTATTACTTTTGATTTTTAAGCCAACAGCTAAAGCAGTTGTCTAAAAGCTCAAGTCACCTAAAGGTGACTAACCCAATATATCCATTTCACGCTAAAGTTTCGCTTCGCGAAACTTTAGCGTGAATTTCACGCTAAAGTTTCGCTTCGCGAAACTTTAGCGTGAAATAGCATTTTCGATGTTTTTACAAAAAGCAAAAGGAGCTTGTGTGGCGGTTGGCAGTATATCTACAATGGTGAGCAACAGCCTCTACAATTGCTAACTGATAACTGATAACTGATTTCCACATTTCACGCGCAAAACTTTAGCGTGGAACTGATAACTGAAAAAACTGACTATGAAAAAATACTACCACAAAATTTACTGGATAACCACATTCTTTCTTGTCGTCTTAGCAACCAATAGCCTATTTGCAGAAGAGACTCAAAAGGGCTTGCTATGGGAAATTGACAAACCGGGACTCATGCCAAGTTGTCTTTTTGGCACCATACATTCAGAAGATCCTCGTGTCAACAATCTGTTGTCCATCGTGCGTAACTGCTTTGAACAAGCTGATAGCGTTTCACTTGAACTACAAATGGATATTCCCACTATGCTCAAAGCGGCCAGTGCTATGGTTTTTACGGGTACTCAGTCTTTAGAGCAACTCGTTGATCAAGCGTTTTACGCGCAAATTGTCGAAGCGCTGAGCCAATATAACATGCCTTCTGTGGTCGTCAAAAAACTCAAACCGTGGGCCGTGATAGCCATACTGAGTACACCGCCTATGAAAACAGGAGAGTTTTTAGATTTACTGTTGTACAAAAAGGCGCGGCAACTACAAATACGGACGTATGGTTTAGAAAAGGTAGAGGAACAACTGGCCGTTTTTGAAGAACTCCCGTTATCCGATCAAATCGCGTTACTGAAAGAGAGTTTAAAACGATTAGACGAGATGCCAATGATTTTCGCTAAACTGCATGAATTGTATCTAAAGCGCGATTTGACAGCACTGATGAAGTTTAGTGTCGAGTATATGCGAGACAATAGCGACAATAAAGCTTTGAGCGAAGACTTTTACAAACGGTTAGTCGATGATCGTAATTTGAGAATGGCCAAACGGATGCAAAAACGCCTACAAGAAGGTAAAGCGTTTATTGCTATTGGTGCTTTGCATTTACCGGGAGAAAAGGGGGTATTGAAATTGCTGCAAACTCGCGGTTATCGAGTGTCTTCGTTGTACTGAGTGTTGACAATCAGTCAGTGGATAAAGGGCGAACACGCAGGTTCGCCCCTACAACATATAGGGTCGTAGGGGCGAACCTGCGTGTTCGCCCATAAGATTCGTTTTCTTAAAATGAGACTTTTATATAAATCAATGAGTTACATTAAATACGGTATAAACTCTAATGTTCATTGATAATTTTATAACTGATAACTGATTAAGCCCTTTTACCACTTTGTCCAGTCATCACGGCCGAACCAATTAAATGGGCTAATCGCAAAGCCTCTGGAACATGCCCTTCTACAGTGAGACGTTGGAGTACCTTGCCCACTGTGGCAGGGTTTCCACCTTGCGTCTGAAAATAAAACGGTTTTTGTATATGAATGGGCCCCGCTTTACGAATTAATTCAAGGCGTTTAGCGGTATCCGGTAAATTTTCAAGCGCCTTTTGGATAGCCACCATATCAGGCTGTCTACGCATGACGCACACGCAGGGGCGTTCAAGCTGTTGAGCTAACTCAGGCAAATCAAGCAAATTAAACCCGCCCACTCCCAAACCGTCAATCAGTACGATATGAACCTGTTCATAAAACTTACTTTGCTTAAGTAACTGACACAAGACTGCTGTCGCATCATCACCATCTTTCCGCACTGTTCCCCACACCATCCCTTCAAAGCGGCTTCCAGCACACACGACACCCGCCACATTAACGCTTGTCGCATTTTTATTTTCAAATGGCGCATCGTCAAAACCAATCACTCTTATAATACGGTTGAGTTGCAGCAGTTTTTCTAGCGTTTTCACAGTTTTATCAGTTATCAGTTATCAGTTATCAGTTATCAGTTATTATCAGTTATCATCAATAAGTCGCGTCTACTACGATTATGATGAATATTGTAGTGGTTCGTTAAGATGTTGAACATAATTAATCGATATCAGCGTAAATCATGAAAATCAGTATTTCACATTTCACGCTAAAGTATAGCGGAGCGAAACTTTAGCGTGAAATAAAGTTGCGCGCAACTTTTGCGTGAACCGAAGGTCAGCGAAGCTAAATATCAGCGTTCTATCAAGTTTTTAGTAGTTGCGTGGTGGGCAGCAAAAACACGCTACCCACCATTTCACGCTAAAGTTTCGCTTCGCTATACTTTAGCGTGAAATACAGAAAATGATAACTGATAACTGAAAAGATATCACTCAATTCAAGAATATTAATCGTTTGAAAATTGATCTGTCGTTTCCGCAAAAGTTATTGCATCCCACTGTTGATTAATTTCACTATATTCCTGTTCATTAATCTTAAACTGTTTCGTATGACTGCCCTCACAAAACGAACAAATAGGATTAAGCAATGCGTTTTGAGTGCGTGTCGGCCCCGTGTACTGGCGCTCCCATCTCACACTGATAATGAGATCACAATCCAAGCATTCTATTTTGTAATAAGTCGGGCGGGGCAAAGCACGTTTAAAACGCTGTAGGGGAATACGTTTAAAATGATTAACTTCCAATACTTTTTTATCATAACGATTCATTTTTTGATGATATCAGTTGCGACGTTTGGCAAATGGGCGCTATAAATGTTCTGTTTGAACGTCAAATCATACTGCTTGTTTTCTATCAATCAAATTTATTAATCCTAAAAACCATAACTACAAGGATTGTATATGAAGGGATTAGATCGTGGTTGTACTTGGTTTAAATCCATTTCACGCAAAAGTTTTTGCGTGCAAGCACTTTTGCATGAAATCTTATATACAATCCTTGTCGTTCTCGGTTTTAATCCTTTCTTATATACAATCCTTGTCGTTATCGGTTTTAATCATGATCATTGAATTAGACTTCAAATGGTCAATATTTCAGATATTATAAAAGCTTATGGCTTACCACCATAAGCGTCAATCCCAAAACCCTTACAGCTTTAAACTTTTTAGTTTTGATGGGTTGTCGTTGAGTTTTACTTTTAACCATTAACCATTAACCATTAACCATTAACCATGTTAACTCGTCTTCACATAAAAAACTTTAAGCGATTTGATGATGTTGAAATTGAATTAGGCAAAACGGTTGTTTTGATTGGCCCCAATAATGCGGGTAAGACAACGGCCTTGCAAGCCCTTGCTTTGTGGGAACAGGGTATCAAATGCTGGCTTTACAAACGGCCTCATCAAAATTCATTAAACGGTGCGACTATCAATCGCCGTGATCTCACGGCAACCCCAGTTCCAACGGCTAATTTGCTGTGGCGTGATTTGCAAACTGAACAACCGATTTGTTTCCAAATCAGCGTTGCCGGGGTGACTCATGGCAAGAATTGGTCATGTTCTCTTCAATTTGATTATGCCAATGAAGAATCATTTTATTGCTACCCGCAGCCTTCAACAGAAACTCAGCAGTCCATTCCCCTAGAAGCTGCCAACGTGCGTGTTGCCTTTTTACCCCCGATGTCGGGACTGGCCAGTGTCGAGCCCAAATGGGAACAGGGCAGAATTCATGTCCTGATTGGTGAAGGCCAAACTGCCCAAGTCTTACGAAACTTATGCTATCAAATTTATGAAGACTCGGAACCCTCGAAATGGACGAGGTTGACTGAAAATATCAAACAATTTTTTGGGATAACACTGCTACCGCCTAGCTACATTTCAGAACGGGGCGAAATCACAATGGCTTACCAAGAAATGGGCGGACTGCAACTTGATCTGTCCTCTTCAGGGCGTGGCCTTCAACAAACCCTGCTGCTTTTAGCGCATCTCTACAGCAATCCTAAAACAATATTATTGCTAGATGAACCCGATGCCCATTTAGAAATTTTACGGCAAAGACAGATTTATCACTCTTTGACCGAAATTGCCCAACAACAAGGATCACAAATCATTGCTGCCAGCCACTCCGAAGTGATCTTAAACGAAGCGGCTGAACGAGACATCGTGATGGCTTTTGTTGGCAAACCACACCGCATTGAAGGACGCATCAGTCAAGTCATTAAATCGCTTACCGATTTAGGCTTTGATCAATATTATCAAGCAGAGCTAAAGGGATGGGTACTCTATTTGGAAGGGCCCTCTGACTTAGCCATTTTGCAAGCTTTTGCCAAAACACTAGGCCATCCCGCTGCCCAATTATTGGAAAGTCCCTTTAAACACTACGTTGCTATCAACTTACCACAACGCGCCCGTGAACACTTTTTTGGCTTGCGCGAAGCCAAACCTGATTTAGTGGGTGTCGCCTTATTTGATAGATTAGACAAAATCTTACCCGAAAATTCACCCCTTGTTGAAATGATGTGGCAGCGGCGAGAAATTGAGAACTATTTATGTCAAGAAGAAGTCTTGTTAGCTTATGCGCGTTACGATTTTTATGATGATCTATTTGACAAAGGTGAAGCCAAATACAGAGAAGAAGTGATGCACGAAACCATCAATGATGTCACAATAGCACTGAATACGCTAGGCAAACCCGAACCTTGGTCACACGACATCAAGGCCAGTGATGACTTCCTAAAACCCTTGTTTGAGCGTTATTTCAAGAAATTGGGTCTACCAGAAAACTTAATGCACAAAACGAACTATCATTTTTTAGCCGGATTAGTCTCTAAAGAGCAAATTGACGCAGAAGTGACAAAAAAGCTAGAGACTATTGTTGCCGTTGCCAAAAAAGCAAAACCACGAGAGGATAATTGAGCATCATGAATTCATTTATACTGCACATGGGCATAGCTTTTCACGCAAAAGTTTTGCGCGCAAAACTGTATTTAGCGTAGCCCACCTCCGGTTCACGCTTTCACGCTAAAGTATAGCGAAGCGAAACTACGCTAAGAAAAGTTGCGCGCAACTTTTGCGTGAGCCGAAGGCCAGCGAAGCTAAATGTGAAAAACTTTTTGATATCGATTTGGTGGGCAACAAAAACACGTTTCGCGCTGGCTCATTTTTAAAAAAGTTAAGTTTATTACCTCGTTGAGTATAGTCATAAATTCACTCATTCAGAACGCAGGCGTTAAAGTCATTTGTGAATCGTGATACTGCATTTATGGCATGGCACGATTTTCGCCCCCTTCAACATGGTAGAATTTCAATGATGATGTAAAACAAATCATGCCGCGAAAATACGTGAGACAAGTCATGATATTTTCATGTTATTCTAATATCAGTAGATCGAAAACCTCGAAAAACGGCATAAAGATTTTGAGGTGATTGGAAAGCCTTCCCCAAACAGTCGGCGCAAATGGCAAACCACTGTTTTATTTATAAATTATTGTTTTATCTATTAATAATTAATTAATAATATTTATGCAACCTGATTAAAAATAAATGATCTCCTGAACTCCCTGAAGTCACGAATGAACGCCTTTTTCGATCTACTGAATAGATTCAATCTATCTAGTCCAATTAACGCAATGAACAACGAAGAAAGCTTCACGAAGCATATTCCAAGCAAAAGTTTTGGCGCGCCAAAACTGGGGCAAAGAATTCTTATTCCTCTCGGCTTGACGCTACTCATTTTGCTAACCGTTTCTATTGTCAGTATTTACTGGCTTCAACGACTGCATCTCAATGAAGAAGTAGAAAGGCATCTTAAAGAAGTGGAACAATTGTTCCATATGAAACAGGATGAAGAAGCTAAGGTTTTAGAAAGCCAGATTAACTTGTTGCAATTGGATAAAAATATACAAACAGCATACCTTGCCAAGGATAAAGAAGCATTACTTCGTCATACGATGCCCTTTTTTAACACTATCCAAGCTAAATACCAAGTCACACACTTTTATTTTATTGAAGTGGACAAGGTTTGCTTTTTGCGCGTACATAATCCATCACGCTATGGCGATATCATAGATCGATTTACCTTAGCAGATGCGAAGCATCAAAATGTACCCGTTTATGGCATTGAATTAGGTCGATTTGGGACATTTACCCTCCGTGTCGTCTACCCTTGGCGAGTTAACGGTAAACTGATTGGTTATATTGAGCTGGGTAAAGAAATTGAACACATTACCCAAGCACTCAAAAAAATATTTCAGATCGAACTCTTTTTTACCATTAATAAATCTTTTCTTAAACGTGCTAATTGGGAAGAAGGTTTAAAAATGATGGGCCGCACCGGAAACTGGGCACTGCTCCAAGATGCTGTTATCATTGATAAAACCCTGTTAGCCATACCTAAAATACTCAAAAAATCCTTAGTAGAACGCTTCTCATCTGATTCCCAATCTGAACACCTTGTCACGATTTTTCACCTTTCTAGCGGGGATAGACAATATTATGCTGGATTAGTACCCTTGATTGACGCGGGCCATCGCAAATTGGGTGAAATCATTGTCCTCAATGATGTTTCAGAACAAGAAGCGGCATTACAAAGCTTGGCCCGCCTCTTGATCAGCATTTCTGTTATTATCGGCAGCCTCTTGTTTGGATTTTTCTATTTATTAATTGCTCGTATCGAATCTCAGCTTATCAAAGCGCACGATGCGATGGTAGCCAATGAAAAAATAAAAGATGACTTTTTGGCCAATACTTCCCATGAACTGCGTACACCGCTGAATGGGATTATCGGCATTGCTGAATCTATGATTGACGGCGTAACGGGCACATTAGCTCCACAAACCTGCTCAAATCTCGCCATGATTGTAGCCTGTGGTCGACGTTTAGCGTACTTAGTTAATGACATTTTAGATTTTTCTAAACTCAGACAGCATGAGATTGTGCTGCAACAGAAACCGGTGAATCTGCGAGAAATGGTTGAAACCATTTTGATGATAACGCAACCTTTGAAAGGGCAAAAAGCCTTGCAACTGATTAATGCCATTGAACCAAACTTGCCACCGGTTTATGCGGATGAAAATCGTGTACAGCAAATTCTATATAACCTGATTGGTAATGCGATTAAATTTACGGCTTATGGCAGGATAGAAATTTCTGCCCAAACGGTTGGTGATGGTGATGAGTTAACCATAAATGTGTCTGACAGCGGTATTGGCATTCCGGCTGACAAATTAGAACGCATTTTTGAAGCGTTTGAACAAGCTGAAGGTTCTACTGCTAGAAACTACAGTGGCACAGGACTGGGATTAGCGGTGACGAAACAGCTTGTTAATTTACATCACGGGAAAATTTGGGTTGAATCAATTCAAGGCGTAGGTTCAGAATTTATTTTCACCTTGCCCATCGCAGACGGAGAAACAGAAAGCATACAACATCAAACCACTTTTTTAAACTATTTGTCTGAAAAAGCAATGCCTTCTGAATTATCAACGAACGTGCTGCTGAATCCTCAATCATCAACAGCAAGCGATTCTGAATCTAAAGATCGGTTCAAAATCCTGATTGTCGATGATGAACCCGTCAATCTCCAAGTCTTGATCAATCATCTTTCGTTACAAAACTATGCCATTACTCAAGCCTCATCTGGTCCAGAAACCTTAGCATTATTAGAAGAAAAAGCTTTTAAACCCGATTTGATTTTACTGGATGTCATGATGCCTGAAATGACAGGGTATGAAGTTTGCCAAAAAATCCGCGAGCATTTTCCAGCCACGGTACTACCCATTTTGATGCTAACAGCCAAAAATCAAACCACTGATCTCGTAGAAGGTTTGAATGTCGGTGCCAATGATTATCTGACTAAACCAGTTTCTAAACCAGAATTGTTAGCCAGAATAAAAACTCATCTTCAGATATCTCTAGCTCACCGTACCGAATACCACTTTGCCTATATCCGTCACCTCACGGATTCTCAAGAACTAGAAAAAGAACATACGCGCTATATTCAAGAACTTGATGAACTGAACACCGCTTATGAACGTTTTGTACCCCAAAAATTTTTAAGCTTGTTAGACAAACACAGCATTCTTGAAGTTCAATTGGGAGATCAAGTTGAAAAGGAAATGACGATATTATTTTCTGATATTCGAGAGTTTACTTCACTATCGGAAAACATGACTCCACAAGACAATTTTAAGTTTATCAATGCCTATTTAACTCGAATGGAACCAATTATTGCTCAACATAATGGTTTTATTGACAAATATATTGGAGATGCCATTATGGCCCTATTTCCCAATGTGGATGATGCCGTGCAAGCTGCGCTTGGCATGTTAAATCGATTAACGCAATATAATCTGACGCGCGGTCGTCCAGGACGGCCTATTATCAAAATTGGTATTGGCCTCAACACAGGTTTACTCATGCTGGGCACGGTAGGGGGCGAAAATCGTATGGAAGGCACAGTGATTTCTGATGCTGTCAATTTAGCCTCTCGTGTTGAAGACTTAACAAAGATCTACGATACAACATTGTTAATTACCGAGCAAACCTATCTGAAATTAACGGATCCATGGGCATATCAGATTCGAGTCATTGATGCCGTAATACCCAAAGGAAAATCTGAGGAAGTCACGATTTACGAAATTTTTGATGCGGATTCTCCTAAAAGCTTGAATTTAAAATATGAAACACGCGAGGATTTTGAACTCGGTTTTGTACTTTATCATTCAGAAGAAGTGAATGAGGCTAAAGTACTTTTTGAAAAAGTTTTAGCGATAAATCAGCACGATAAAGCGGCACAGGTTTATCTCAAACGGTGTAAACATTTTCCCACATACAATGCTTGACAATTAAAACGAAAACAAAAAAATATAAATGTAGGGTGGGTAAGTTCGTTTCGACGCCAGTCGAAACGAACTTGCCCACCATCTTCGCAAAATAACATGCATTCCAGTCGCTGCGACGCAAAATAAATTTTGCACTCCAGTCGCTGCGACGCAAAATAAATTTTGCACTCCAGTCGCTGCGACGCAAAATAAATTTGGTTTGCCTTCAATATTTATCTTGATGATCCTTTTTTTTTGGAAATGCGCCCAGTTTTTGCGTGCAAAAACTTGTTAAGTGAAATGTGAAATTGATACTCAGAAAAAATGGGTTATAATATTTCACAAGCATCAGATCATCATTATTTGAATCTTGCGAATTACCGTTTTTAGTGATAAACATTTACTTTAGGAGTTAAATCAATATGTATTGGCTACTTACCCTCATGACCCTAAGTTTATTAGGTCTTATTGCAATGGGAATTTATTTTGAAATACGCCCCTTATCTCAAGGGGCCAATGGGCCGCGCTGGCTAAAAAGCACAGTGGTTGTCAATTTATTGACTTTTGTTTTGGCACAAATGGCTTTATTGTTTTTGGGTATTCAAGAGGTGATGGCAGAACCCGTTGCGACAGAGGCCGCTCGTGAAATCACCGTTGGCTTAGGCTTAGCCATGATTGGTATCGGTATACCAACCGCTTTTGCCAGCATCGGTGCTGGCATAGCAGTCGGCCCCGTTGGTGCCGCTTCCTTAGCCGTCATTGCTGAAAAACCCGAAACCTTTGGACGGACATTAGTCTATCTTGGCTTAGCAGAAGGGATTGCGATTTACGGGCTAGTTGTCAGTATTTTATTATTAGGGAAATTGTGATGAGACTGATTTTCATGGGCAGTCATGCCTTAGCGGAAGGCTTTGCCTTATTGGGTTTTGAAATTTTTCCCAATGCCACAACTGAGCAAGTTGAAAATGTCTTGTCGGGTTTATTAAAAAACAAAGACAAAGCCTTAATTTTTCTTGAAGATAACTTGACTCAGCAACCCGGCCCGTCTTTTTTACGGGCCCGCACAGAGGCCGCTGGCATTATTATTACAGAAATTCCCCCACTGAGTGCCCCAGAAACCTATCGTCCAGCAGTCGAAGAACTGGTTGCACGAGTATTAGGGCCCTCCGTGCTAGACAAACCAAGCTAATGGATTTTGGAATATCCATTTTTTAGATTTATTTTCAAAAGGGCGAACACGTAGGTTCGCCCCTACGGACGCAATGTAGGGGCGAACCCATGTGTTCGCCCTAAAATCGACTACCTGCCAAAGATCAAAAAAAATGAGTACCGAAACCCAGCTTCAACAATTAGAAAGTGCCATTCGTAAACGGGCACAAACTCTCGCTGACAATCAGCTTGCAGCGGCTCAACAAAAACACGATCAAATTTTAGCGGATGCGACTAAACGTTTAAACAAACGTGAAGAGCGCGAAACGGAAATCGCCAAAGCCGCATCTGAACAAGCCTATCGTCGTCGTGTCCAAGCCAGCGAAATCAAAATGCAGGCCGAGTTAGATCAATTGCGTTGGACATTATTGCAATCCGTCATGAGCCTTCTACATGAACATTTAAAACAATTGACTCAACAAGAGGAAACTTATCTCAACTTATTAAAACAGTACCTGAAAAGTGCTGTTTTCATGTTTGAAGATCAAGAATTAGTGGTTGAAGTCAATGCAGATGATCATGCCTTACTCGCGCCACAATGGGAAGAGTTCATCAAAGAATGCGTACCTGAAAAACAGTGTACCCTGTCAACCAGTACACAGCCCTTCACAGGTGGCTTATTGGTACGCAACAAAGCCGATAGGATTCGTATAGATAACACTTTTGAAGGCCTGATTGCCCGTTTAGAAAGCGATATCTATCAAGTCATCACCACACAATTGTTTGCTTCTGCAACCCCAACAAGGAATCTATAAATGTCTGACGTTACTGGAGAAATCATTGCCATCAACGGGCCTATTGTCACGGTACAACTTCCCGGTATTCGCAACAGCGAACAAGTGCGTGTCGGGCAATTAGGTTTAATGGGAGAAGTCATCCGTTTAGAAGGCGAACAAGCCACAGTGCAGGTATATGAATCCACCGAATCCCTCCGGCCGGGTGAAACGGTTCAAGCACTAGGGCATTCCCTATCAGTAGAATTAGGCCCAGGGCTGATAGGAAAAATTTTCGACGGCGTGCAACGCCCCTTAGCCTCTATTTTTGCAAAAAGCGGTGATTATATCAGTCGCGGTTTAAACGTTGAACCCTTATCGCGTGACACCGTCTGGGATTTTAGCTCTAATCATCGGTTGCGATTAGGTACGCAAGTCACACCCGGCACTTTACTGGGCAAAGTGCAGGAAACGGCAAGTATCAGTCACCCTATTTTGGTGCCACCTCATTGTCAAGGTGAATTGGTTGAACTGGCTCATGCCGGAGAATATACGATTGAGCAAGAAATTGCACAAATCAAACAAGATAACGGCGAAATGAAAAGCTTAAGCCTGTTTCACCGCTGGCCGGTGCGTACCCCGCGCCCCTATCAAAACCGCGATCATGCCGTATTGCCATTAATCACCGGACAACGCATCTTAGATACCTTTTTTCCCTTACTGAAAGGGGGCAAAGGCGCAGTACCCGGGCCATTTGGTGCCGGCAAAACCATGTTACAACAACAAATAGCCCGCTGGGCCAATGCAGACATTGTCATTTATGTCGGCTGCGGCGAACGAGGTAATGAATTAGTTGATATTTTAGAAAGCTTCCCAGAATTGACCGATCCTCACACCGGCCGTTCTTTGATGGAACGCACCTTGCTCATAGCCAATACCTCCAACATGCCAGTCGTAGCGCGAGAAGCGTCTATTTATGTCGGTGTCACCATAGCCGAATATTATCGAGACTTAGGCTACGATGTCGTCATGGTAGCCGATTCCACCAGTCGTTGGGCAGAAGCCTTGCGCGAAGTAGGTGGACGCTTAGGGCAAATGCCCGTAGAAGAAGGTTATCCCGCTTATTTATCTTCCCGACTCGCCGCATTTTATGAACGGGCCGGGCGCGTAACCACCTTAGGCAATCAAAAAGCCTCAGTCACCCTGATTGGCGCCGTCTCCCCGCCCGGCGGCGATTTTTCAGAACCCGTTACCAGCCACACCAAAGAAATCGTACAAACCTTTTGGGCCTTATCCAAAGAATTGGCCGATGCGCGCCATTATCCCTCAATAGACTGGAATGACAGCTTTTCAGATTACGTCAGCACCGCCCAACAATGGTGGGCAGAAAACATTGACAGCCACTGGCAAGAATACCGAAATGAAGCCTTAAAATTACTCGCCCATGCTGACGAATTAGCCCGTATTGTCAACCTGGTTGGGCCCGAAGCCCTTTCACCTGCCCAACGTTGGGTATTAGAAGGCGCAGCCCTGATTCGAGAAGGCGTTTTACAACAAAGCGCCGTAGATGAAATAGACAGTTTTTGTTCACCCAAAAAACAAATGCGACTCCTCAGTTTAATGCTCAATATTTATCATGAAGGCGTCAGCTTGCTAGAAGCCGGCGTACCCGTACAACAACTTTCTGAGTTATCCATTTTAGCCCGGGCCCGACGTATAAAATCAGAATTGAGCAATGCCGAAATTGACAACCCCGATTTTGATCAAGACATTCAGGCCGCATTTGATAAAATTCGCGCTGAATACGGCTATGAAAAGGAAGCGGTAGCGGCATAAATTTAGTTTACTTTTTTCGTTCCAGACTTGGTTTATTGTTTTGTTCCAGTTTTATACTGTCCACTGTTATAATTTGCGCTTTTGCCTTTTGTAAAAATCCAGTCCTATTGAAGGGGATAAAAAGCGAGAGAACTATTTTTCACTTCACGCAAAAGTTGCGCGCAACTTAATAGCCAACAGCTTAAGTCAGGTGGTGGTGACTAACAAAACACGAAAATTATAACAGTGGACAGTCTAAGTCAATTTGCGCTTTTGGCACTCGAAATCTCGCTAGAGATAGGTTTAGTCACCACCACCTGACTTGAGCTTTTAGACAACTGATGCCCGCTGTTGGCTGTCTGTCAAAAAATCAATAATAGCGACCTTATGACGATGCTAAGTATAGTTTGCTTGAAGTGTACCTTGATTTACCTACCCTATTTTGAAATGCTATTTCAAAAGCTTTTGGAAACAACTGGTTATCTTCATGCCAAGTTAATGAAGCCTCCTGTAACTTATTTATCATAAAGTGACTTTCCGCTAGGGTAATTTCGCCACGTCGGTATTTTTTGCCAATCACATTACCAAATTCCAATAGAAAAAAGTTAGGGACATGCAAGTGATAAGCAGAATTAAGCAAACCTAAAGCAGCCTTGTTATGTATCTCCAACACAAACCATTTTATTGCCACACAAGCATCTACAACATAGAGAGTCATCTGTCGCGTTCCTCCCTGATAAGTTCTGCGCTATCACTAAATGCGCGTCCAGAACGTGCCAACTCTTGACGAAACTCATCAAGACTTTTCCAAAACTCTTCCCGATTTGTTGGCCGATTTTCTGCCAGAGGCAACACAATCACTTCTACCTTTTTAGAAGGAAAGGTTTTTGGAATGTTGATAGTGATCGTGTCTGAAACCACTTCATAAATTTCACGTAATGCTTGCATAATTTTATCCTTTCAATAACAGATTGTTTGTTAAAAGACAACTCTTTTTTGATTGTGTATCAATCATTTTAATGGCATCATTTCTTTCAAAATTCGTCATCCTGGCACTGGGCTCGTTGAATGGGATTGATTCAAATCAATAAGTTATTTGACAAACCTTCGATATTTCGGATTTTCAATGATCGAAAAAAGTTGAGCCCGTTTTTAGTCCTCTAAAGAAAAACAATAAATGTGTTTTTAATTAATAATTAACAATTAACCATTAACCATTAACCATTTTTTAACCCCTTTGAAGCTTTCTAAACGATACGATCCCAGTGCCGATCAAGTCGCCATAACGAATTATTTTTTTTGGCAGCGTTGAATTTGATTATTAGCCTTATGATAAAGCAATGCCTTATGAAACAGAACATTTATTATGAAAACCCCCCTCCCAAATGAAACAGTTCATATCACTATCCCGGCCACCTTTGGCTATGAAGACATACCCGCCGCAGTTGCCCAAGTTTGGGCGACTAAAATGGGCGCATCACAAGAAAAAGCAAATAAAGCCCGGCTCGCCGTCATGGAAATTGGCTTAAACGCTATTGAACATGGTAGCGACAATGAGCCGGCTAAGGAAGTCAGTATTGATTTATTTGAACAAAACGATACCCTGACAATAGAAATTTCTGATACGGGTAAAGGTTTTAAGCCCTTCATACCCCATACTTTTCCACCCAGTCAACCCAATCGCCGTGGTTTTGGACTGTTTATGGCCTATAAACTCGTCGATGAATTAGAATTTCCACCTTCTGATAAGGGTACGAAAGTACGCCTGAAGATTAAAGCGGAGACAACAGCATGAAGAAAGAAACCTTGGAGATCAAATTATCCCCCGATGAAACCCGTGTTCAATTAATTGGTTCAATGTCTCCAGAAACACTTGATAGCAAATTTCGCAACACGGTTAAGGAAAAATTATTGTCTCAGTGTAAACAAGCTCTGCAAAATTACTCTGAACGTTATAGTGAATACGTTCTTGTCGTCGATTTTCAGGAGACAACTAAGATTAGTTCCGTTGGTTATAGTGTGCTTGAGGCTGATGCGCAAGAATTGGCTATACAAAACCAGGCACAATTGAAGTGCATCAACTTTCCCACCGCTTTCAAACCCTCACTGGAAACAAGAGCCTTGTATTATCGGCTCAGTGAGCAAGATGGGATTCATTTCAGGGAGTAATGTGCAATAATGAAAGAGGTTATTTTCATAGAGGATTTGTAGGGTGGGATCGCTTAGCGACAATGAACTCAATATAAACCCAAATTTCACCGCTAAGCGATCCCACCATCCCCCATTTGGAAGAATAAAAATCGGATAAAAAAATAAACCAAGAAATGTATTTATATTTAACCCCCCAGCAATAATAACGTCAAAGAAATACGTATTCACGTTGGAGGCGAGTATAGGGTTATTTATGTGGCTCATTTTGAAAAAGCAGTGTATGTACTTCATGCTTTTCAGAAAAAAACACAGAAAACCCGCCAACACGATATTGAACTGGCACGAAAACGGTTTCAACAAATTGAGGGGGAAAAATCATGATTGATGACGATATCAAGATGATCAAATCATCTGGAAATATTTTTACTGATCTTGGATTTGATGAAGTAGAAGCTTCGACTCTGCACATCCGTTCTTTATTGATGCTTGAAATAGAACATTACATCAAACGACAAGCTATAACTCAATTTGAGGCAGCTAGACAACTTGGCATAACATCATCTAGCGTGGATGACTTGCTGAATGGAAAACTGAGCTTATTCACAATAGATGCCCTTGTGAATATGTTAGCGCGTATTGGTTCTCATGTAGAAGTTGTGGTGATACCGCCACAACAAAAGGCGGCGTAATTTGTACAGAACAAAAAATTTATTTGTAGATTTTGCCACGGAAAAACACGGAAAAACACGGAAAAATTCCGTGCTTTCTGTGTCATTCCGTGGCGGCCTTACCTTTCGTTGATTTTAAACAGAAATACCATAAAATTATAGGGGATAAACCCTACAAAGTCAGCAATAAAACAGGGGCCGGTATTGACGAAGTGCGCCAAGCCATTGCTGAGGCCGCTGCAAAATTGCCGCTGATGGGCGAAAAATGGCCCATTCATTGGCTAGAAGCCGCTAATGCCATTCGGGCCAAAACGGACAAATCCATGATACAGAAGCAATTAGATCAAATCATGACAGCGCAGGGTGTCGCGCAAAACCACTGTCTTATTTTGGCGAAATGGCTACATGAATTAGGAGAGTTGCTCTATTTTCACGACAATGATGATCTTAAAAATGTCGTCATTCTCAAACCGCAATGGGTGACAGAACACATTAGTCTGATCTTAACCAGCCAACAAGTTCTTGATAAACAAGGTATTTTAACCCTCGCGCAGAGAGACAGACTGTGGTCAGATTTAGAACATCCAATGCGAGAGCATTTTTCAAATTTGATGGCACAGTTTGATCTCTCGTATCCCGCTTTAGACGATAGACATACCCATTTTATAGTGGAATGTCTACCCTCCGATCCGCCAGACTATCAAACCACATGGGATAACATGGGCCGTGCTAAAGAAATTCGCATGACTTATGAATTAAATATGCTCCCCCCCGGCATTCCAACTTGGTTCATCGCCCGCGCTCATCGTTTCACAACCCATAAACACTGGCGTTATGGAGCCTTGCTGGCAGAAAACGCCGCACAACACAATCTGGGATTGGTTCGCGCCTTTCCAGAAGACAGACGACTTGAATTAATCGTGCGTGGCAACGCGCCCCACTATTTTTTTGATATACTGCGCGATGGCTTAGAATTGACATTGCAACGTTTTCCAGGCCTAGACATTAAACGCACAATACCTTGTCCCGGACATCATGGTCAACCTTGTTCAGGAGAATTTAATTACGAACAGCTTGAAAAAGCCATGCAAAAAGAAGTTTTGGAAATTCAATGTCAAGAAGCTTTAGAAATGGTTTCAGTTTCTCAACTCTTATTCGGCTTAGATTGGCGAACCAAAGATGCCGTCTTACAAAAGATTGAAGAACTCAAACAAGACATGACAGGTGCCGATGAGAATATTAATAACTTCTTTAACTGGATACAAGGGCATTTCAGAAAACAACACGCCGAATTACAATGCCCCTATGCCTTTACCTTAAGCCAGCAACCAGTAAACTGGTGGCGGCCCTTTGCAGCGCGTCAAGTGATCTTACAACTGTATTGTCAACAGCCAGGGCATTGGCATAAAACCGAAAAAGGGGGTTGCTATCACATCTACGAACTTGATAAATGCTCTCATTTTATTGCCCCTCACTTGTCCAAGCTGATTATGCTATTCAATGCCATCATCACATTGGGTATCGGTACTGTCGGACACGACACACAACTCAAACATGATTTAGACTTTATGAGTGAATTAAAGCAAAAATTTCCCAATATTGACGATCATGTAGACGATGCCACCAAACGAGGATTATGTCGTCTGTTAAGAGACTTAGATCCAAGTGATAGTTGGGGAGGACTCAAAGCCGTTCACGTCAAACCTCAAGATGATGTTTTATGGCTATGTGAAAAACATGCCAAGGAATATAAATCGTAATTCAAAACTTTGATTAAATGATGATAATCAGCACAATCAATGTTTTAATCAGCGCAAATCATGACAATCAGTCTAATCAGCGTTCTATCACAAATTCAAAAAAGATAGAACGCTGATGACGCTGATTTATGGCCTGATTCACACTGATTAAGAAGACTATAATATAAATAATAATGGCATAAATCAGGCCATAATCAACACAATCAGTGTTTTAATCAGCGTAAATCATGACAATCAGTCTAATCAGCGTTCTATCAAATTTTCCCAAAACTTTATTTTTCCCCAAATTAGCATTACAATAACGCCCCCATGAACACCACAGCCCTCATCACCTTAATATCGACGCTCGCTATCACAGCCCCCGTCATTTTCATCATTGCCAATCCGCATTGGTTATTCTATTTGCGTCGGCGCTGGGTGCGCTTGCCAGTTGAACCCGATCTTGCCCATTTACAAAAACCCTACTTTACCCAGTTTATTAAGTTATTAAGGCAGCTCAATTTGCCTTTAGATTATACTGATAAAGAAAATATCCCCCAATCGGGCAAACTCGTTGCGCCATTATATTGGGTATTAAAAGAAATGGCACGGGGCGAAAATTTAAATTTCTTGACGGCTCATGCGGCCCGCTCCCGCCAAGACAACAAACTCACGCGCAATATTGTTCGCACTTTGCTAAAATCCACTGAACCTTTAGTGTTATTAGGTGATCCGGGCTCAGGTAAAAGCGTGACGTTGCGGCAAATCGGTTTAACATTAGCCGATAAAATGCAGCACAGCAAAGCGCCCTTAATCCCAATTTATTTACCCTTAAATACGTTTACCGTTTCACTCGAAAAAAACGATCCAGTATGGCAGTTCATTGGTTACACCCTGTATGAACAATTTGACGACGATTTGGGGCCTCAATTTTTTGGACAAATGAAAAATTTATTAGCGGCCGGGGAAGTGGTGTTTTTGTTTGACAGCATGGATGAAATGCCGCGAGCCGATTACGGGGCGCGTTTTGAGGTACTCAAGCGGTTTGCTGATAACTATTCAACCCAAAATAAATTTATTTTTGCCTGTCGCAAATTAGATTACCGCGAGCGATTTGAAAGCAGTAAAGTAATTATTGATTTATTTTCGCGGGGGCAGATTAAGCAATTTCTGAAAAAGATGGGATTGCCCGATTGGAAAGTGCTGTATAAAAAATTGATTGATCGCAAACTGGGCTATCGGGAATTGGCGGAAAATCCGTTTTTATTGAAATTGATAGCGACGTATTGGCGGATAAATAAAAAATTGCCCGAAAACCAAACGGTATTATTTCAAGAATTTAGCCGGTTTTTATTGCGCGAATATAAGAAGGGGGCAGCGGATTTCGCTTATGATCATGAAACGGTTGAAACCTTACTGGCATACGTTGGCTTTGCCATGACAGCGCATTTTAAAAGTATTGTAGTAGATTATCATGCACTGTTGACTTACCTAACCACCTCAAGTCAAGCGGCACAAACAGGTTTTAATCACCAGAGAATTGAGGCGGTATTAAAGGTGGCGATAGGTAGCCGCTTGATATTTCAAGATACGCAAAATCATTTGCGTTTCCAACATCACCGCTTTCAAGAATATTTTGCTGCTTATTATATTAAGGCGTTTAAGCCTGAGTTAAATTGGGAAGAGTTGTATGACAATATTTGGTGGCAGGAAGTCTTGGTGTTGTGGTTTGGTATTAGTGATGCTCCAAATGAGTTAATGCGGGGTTTACTTAATTCTATACCTGAACCCAATGTTAAAAATCCACCTGATGAAACTGAGCAAGAGGATATTGCAGAGCGATTGGTTTTGGCGGCGCGGTGTCAGGGTAATTCATTAATTCCATTAGATGAAAAACTAGTTGATACGTTGATAAGTCAAATAACATTCTATATTGAACAGGGGTATCGTTTAGTCGTTATTAGGATGATAGCAGCATTAGGATATACGAAAGGACGATCTATTCTTCCTTTTATAGAATTTTTATTTACGCATGAAAGTCCTTGGATTCAAAACGAAACGGTAGAATTAATAGGAAAACACTTATGACAAACAAAGAAAGTAACCACAAAATAGTTGATAAGGAAGTAGCTATTGGATTTATTATGTTTGCCTTCATTAATGCTTATCAAGAGAGATTTATTGGTAATATTCGTACTATCTTAAAAATGGCTTATGAAAATGGATTCCTTTGGCGTTATGGATTTCTTATGCTTTTTTTATCCGTATACAATATATTATTATACTTTATTATTTTTCCCATTTTATTTGTCGGTTATTATGCCGTAATTACTTCTGAAGCAGAACTTCCAGGATATGCTATTTCATTTTTATTTTTTTTATATGCCAGTTATGTTTTTATATTTATCTTGACAAGATATTTATTCCCAAATATCTTACGTTTAACTTCTACTATGGTAGGACTGTATGTCATTTTAGGGTTTATGTATGGTGGAATTGAACTTGCTCAATTGAACATTTCTACTTCTGAACTAACTTTAGTTCCTGTGTTACTTAGCTATGCTATAGCATTATTTATAATTCCTCTTTCTATATACTTAGATCATCTTTTTAGAATTATACATTTTGTTATAATTTATCATGCTATAACTTTAACTTCTCCTAAAAATAGTTTACTTGTTCTGAAAAAATTATTAAGTATACTTACCCCAAAAGGCAATGCTAATACCTTATTACAACTTTTCATAACTATTGTACAAGCCAGTTTTTTAATTTTTTATTTTTTAGAAATAAGTTCATTTTTTTCTATGTATATAACTATATGGTTAATTTATATATTATTTTTTATTTACCATAAATACTACAAAATTGTAAATATTATTTTTACATTCATTGTTTCATTAATACTTTTTTTTGGTGTCTATTTTTATTTTGAGGCTACAGTATTTCTTGATAATAATACCGTTATGGGAGTATTGCTTATATCTATGGGGCTATATGCTTTTTTTGCTTTAGGTACAGCTAGTTATGTTTTTTACAGACTTCCATCTTTGATATTAGCCAAGTTAGTTCCGAATTGGTATTTTGCTAAAAAATACCGTAATTTATTCAACCAAAATATTGACGTTCTGTTTGAAGCATTTCTCGTCGAGAGGATACCTAGAAATCGTCAAATTATTTCACAACTTATCCTTAATTCTCCTTCTATTTTAGAACAAAAAATAGAAGTTCTTATTAAAATGGGAGAAAGCGAAAAAAAACATATAAATTACTCTCAAGAAGTTTTAGATGAATTGGCAAGAACCCGTCAATCACTCAGAGAAGAACAACGCCAAGCAAAATTAATGAGCGATGTATCCCCTATAATCCAAAATGATTACCAAATAAAATCATTCGACTTTATTGATCCAAACATTGAAAACAACCATTTCACCATTCTTTCCCCCATCGACTCCGCTCGTCAACAACTCCTAAACTGGCTAAAAGGAGAGACACACGCAAAGCCAAGTATTGATAAGCTATTGATTCAGCAATGGAAAGATTACGAAATTGGCATCGGCTTAAAATATTCTGGACAAATGGGCGGCGATTTTTACGACTTATTCCAACTACCAAGCACCAATGCTGATAACAAAGTCGGGCTTTTCATCAGCGATTTTGGATTGCTCGTCGGCGATTTAGCCGGGCATGGTGTCGAAACCGCCGTTAATTTGAGCAAAACCCACAACTTTTGGGTAGAAACCGATTTAAGCCAAGATGCCCTCACCACTATG
Organism: Candidatus Parabeggiatoa sp. nov. 3; assembly: GCA_003645185.1. Taxonomy (GTDB): domain Bacteria; phylum Pseudomonadota; class Gammaproteobacteria; order Beggiatoales; family Beggiatoaceae; genus Parabeggiatoa. The sequence goes on along the minus strand of QNEL01000064.1, from coordinate 1,924 downwards.
CGGGCTTTTGAGCCGAACTTCAAAACCACTTTCCATCCTTTTTCCAATGATGAAGGGTGTGAACTGTGTTATGTGCAGTTAAAAGAGAACGAAATCACTTTAAGCCGGGCCGGTTTACACATTGGACTGATCAGAGATAATCAGTGGCATAAAATCGCTCTTCCCCCTCACGAAAACTTTTGTGCGCTGGGTAAATGGCAAAGTCTTCCCGTCAAACGTTGCACTCGCGTCGAACTCAAAGCCTACGATACGCTCATCGTCTATACCGATGGCTTGTTTGAAAACAGGAATCAACACGGTGAACAATTTTGTGAAGACAAGCTCAAAGCCTTATTCTTGGCACAGCATCGCCTTGAGATGAACACCTTCATTGATACCGTGTTTCGTACTGTGTATGAGTATTGCCAACCGGAACAGATTGAAGATGATGAGACGTTGTTAGTGATTAGGCGGACATCGAGTACAGCGTGATAGAACGCTGATTGTACTGATTATGGCCTGATTTACGCTGATTAAGATACTCACTCCAATGCACTAATCCGTTCAATCCCCTGATCCGTTGTACTAAACTAAGCATTGCCAACCGGAACAGATTGAAGATGATGAGACGTTGTTGGTGATTAGGCGGGTATCGAGTACAGCGTGATAGAACGCTAATGTACTGATTATGGCCTGATTTACGCTGATTAAGGTAACTCCAAAAAATTAATATACCAATGAACTTTATGGTGTTGGAGTTCGCAAGCTCACTCCAACCTACATTTAGGGTATTTTATTTTTTGGGAGTGTTGGAGTTCGCAAGCTCACTCCAACCTACATTTAGGGTATTTTATTTTTTGGGAGTGATTAGGCGGGTATCGAGTACAGCGGATTTAGGGGATTGATGATAGAACGCTGATTGTCATGATTGTCCTGATTTACGCTGATTAATATTAATCCGTTCTACAAATCATGGAACAAACCGTAACGTATTACACATCGCTTTTCCACAAAAACAGAACATGAGGTTTCATTTTATGGTTAACGAATCCATTTTACAACAAAAGATACAATCCCTTTTGCAATATCCCATCCTGAATAAACAATCGGTGAAAACAGTCGCCGATATTTTGAAAACACAGGATGATTGGAGTCTGTTTAGAATCAATCCACTCCATTTTGCTAACCAACATGGCTTAAATGAGCATGAGTGCCTTGATATTTTTGTTCACGGTACCAAAATAGGGCTATTTGATTTATCTTATGAGATGGTATGCCCGGCCTGTTATGGTATTGTGCATAACCATCATGCCTTAGCGGAACTCGAAAAAGACTCGTTTTATTGTGCCCTCTGCCATATTAATACACCTACCACCCTTGATGAGCAGGTTGAAGTCTCCTTTACCCTCCATCCGAGTGTTAAAGAATTGGATATCAATCCCTTATCCGATTTTAAGCATTTCCATCGCTATTACTTCTCTGGCAATACTCAAAAGTCTGAACAAGTTTTAGACTTTTGTTGGGAAAAGGTGATCAAAGAATTGCTTATTTTAGAACCTGACGAACGTCACACCCTCTCTTTAGAGGTTGTTTCCAATCAAAGTTATCAAGTTGTTAGCGTTGAAAATAACAGTTATGTGGTTTTCAATTTTGCTCAAAGCAATCAGGAGCAACCGAATAGAATAGAGATTGATCTCTTGCCAACCGCTTTTACGCCTTCACAGGTGCAGATGCCTCTCGGTTCTTGTGAAATTCATATCAAGAATCATACTAATAGTAGGCTAGGCTGTTTAATAATGAAACTGGATGAACGAAAAGACGCACAGGAACTCATCAAGCAATATCCGCCCATCGTGATACCCGTTTTCACGCCCAAGATGTTGTTAAATAATCAAAGTTTCCGCGATTTATTTCGTGTTCAACCGTTGTCAGAAACCTTCAACGT
>QNEL01000063.1 GCA_003645185.1 Candidatus Parabeggiatoa sp. nov. 3 | reverse complement strand
CACCTTCGTTAAGCCTGGGCGAACACGCAGGTTCGCCCCTACAACCCCTGAATACGTGGGGTTTGGTAGGGGCATACCACCGCGAAAGCCCTTAACGAAGGTGGCATTGAGGTGGAACCTGGGGCTATGATCTCGCTACGCTCGTTACTGCGTGTCACATTCAACCCATTCGGGGTTGTTTAACCCCATTTTCAAGGCTTTTGACAAACACCAAAGCAGCATGAAAAAAAACGGCTCAAAAAAAGCTCTCAGTCAACAGCCTAGGGTAACGTGTGTTTGTTGCCCACCATTCTCATTAAAAAAGGGCAAGATTCTATGTAGCGAGATGGTGGGCTACATTTATCTTATCCTTTCTTATATCAAATCCTTGTAGTTATATACACAAAGAGAACAAGATAATGTGGACTAAATGGCAAAATCAATTGACCCATCTTTTTTATGTTTTGCTGATTACGGTGATTCTCACCGTGTTGATGTTTTTTGGAGCCTTTGTCTGGTTAGATGAATGGGCTTACGACAACTTTGAACGTTTGATGCCCAATCAAAAAGGCCAGCAACAGGTATTACTGATTGAGGTACCCCCTGAAACCCATGAACAAGGCAATCAAACTTGGTTAACATTATTGGAGCGTTTGCAGCCGGCCAAGCAAATCGTTTTTACCTTTTTGCCCAAAAACGTGTCCAGCGATTTTTATTGTCAGGCTAAAAAATACGGCAATGTGTTTTTTGCGCGTTTAGTGCAAGCTGATAACAAAATCGGCCTCAATACACCAAAGCCATCTCCTTGGACACCTTGGCTTGAGGCTTATTCTCCTTTGTCTTCCTCATGGACACCGTGGCTTCAACCCCTACCCGAAATCCCAGCACAGTGTGAAATTAACTTTGGCCTAGTCGATATCCCACCCCATACGCATGGCATTCACCGGCGACAATACAGTGCCTTTCAGTTTGAAGAACAAGCCTATCCTGCACTAGAAGTGCTTGCCGCAGAGCATTTTCTCGGTACGCACCTGATACTCAGAGAAGCAACCTACCCCGTTTACTTTGGTACCGAACTGGAAAAATTGCCTAAAATCAAACTAGACAACATGCTCAATGGTAGTTCAGTCAACAGTGACTTGATTGAACAACGCAGCGTTATCGTCGGTTTCGCTCGCCCTCACAATCTGGGTCGTCTGCATACCCCCCTGTCTCAGATCCATGATGTCATGATTTCAATGCCAGAATACCATGCACTGGCCTTGAATACCCTATTAAATGATCGACATATAACCGCCTTAAACAGCAAGATCGAATGGCTATTGTTATTACTCCAGATAACACTGAGCGGCTTCCTATACCACTTTTTAAACACGCAACAAGCCTCACGGTTTACACTGGCGATATCGGGTATCTATATCTTATTAGCTTGGCTACTTTATCGCTATACCAACATTTGGCTCCCCATCGTAGAAATGATTCTCGCACAATGGCTACTCTATTGGTTTGATTTTAAACAGAAATTGTTTAAAACCGATACCAAATTGCGCGACAAGTTAGTGGATAAATCATTTAAATTGGCAGATCAGAGCAACGCCAAATTTTTAGCGACAGAAGAATATTGGTCACAAATTATTGTGATGCTCCATGAAATGCTCAATTTAAATCGCTTGATCATTTTAGAATGCTTGTCGGGATATCACTATTTTCAAGAAATCAAAGCCTTGCATTGTTCACTGGCCGATATTGATGAACAACAACGTGATGACAACCGCCAACCTTACACGATTGCCATCCAAAAAAACGGTGCGTTGCTTTTAACACAACCCTTGCTTAAACCCATTGATGTTGCTGAACAACACTATTTAGTCCCCCTCGTTTTTGGAGGTGAAGTCTTAGGATTTTGGGCATTGACTATCGAAAACACAAAATGCCATAACAAAAACCAGTTTGAAGCCACACTCAAAGATTTATCGCTTCAACTCGCTGAATCCCTTTTCCATCGGCAACAAGGGCACACGAATCAAAACGAATTACGTCATGATTTTCAGGTTGACGGGGGATATTTAGTTTACCAATCACTCAATAAATCAATAACGGCCTTAGAAAACCGTTTAAGCGCATTAGAAAATATCATCGCTGAATTGGACACCCCCACGATTATTTACGATGTATTTGGACTCAGCCTTTCCGTGAACAAAAGTATGAACACTTTGTCACAAACGTTTAAACTGACACCTCACCAAAGCACCGTTTTAGAGTTTCTAATGACGCTTTGCCATACCGATATAGAAACGGCCCGACACTATTTCCGTCATATTATGTTGGAAGGGAATGCCATAGTGCAGCAAGTGACACTCACCGCAGCCATTAAGCGGGTTTTTAATCTGAATCTGCAATTGTTCTATTACCAAGAGGCGACTGATGGCAACCCATTGAATGTCAAAAAAGGGATTTTATGCCAATTAGTCGATATCACTCAAATGAAACTACAGAATACCCTCAAGGAACAAGTGGCAGAGCGACTGATTTACCAATTTCGCAATGACATGCAATCCATCATGACGGCCAGCAAATTGCTGAGCAGTGAGCAATCAAGCCTTCAAGAAAAGCGTATGGTAGCTGGGATTTTACAGGGAAAAGTCAATTCTCACCTGAAGATTCTAAATGAAGTGGAAACACAACTGAATGTTGAATTAGACGCAAGCAAAACCCTCCAGGTTGAAAATTATCCGATTGATGCGAAAGAACCCGTATTAGATGCCATAGAAAAAGTACACGGCATCGCGACAGAACAACAGATCAAAATACATCATGAGTTACCTGCTCTGGTGAGTCTTGTGTTTGCCGCGCCCAATGAACTCAGCTTAGTAATCGCCTCCATACTGACAATCTTGATTGATGAGGCTGCTCCCAATACAGACATCAGCATCACTATGGAAGAGCGGGATAAGTGGATGACGTATACTTTCAAGAACAGCGAATCGGGTATACCCAATGAACGTCTTCAACAATACCTGTTTTCTGACGACATTGATATTCCCGATAAATTTAACAACCTCCGTCGCGCTATCAAACTGATCACACATTGGAAAGGCACACTGACAGCAAGCAATCAAACTGATCACGGTTTGTCTTTTGAACTACGTTTAAGGAGTTTTATCTAAAACTCTTTTCGTTCCAAATTTATTTTCGCGAAGGTAATTGGAGTGCAAAATTTATTTTGCTTCACTCCGACGAGCAAACTCAAGTTGGAACGTAGACATTCAATACCGAAGGGGTTGGCTCTTTTTATCTAATTAATTCATCAAAAATCAACACTCATTTACTTCTTCAGTCTGCTCAACAGCTTGCTGAAGTGTACTCAAAAGCCTGACAATCTCTTGCGATTGTTCAGCATCGGGGCGACTTCTTGTGAGGTGCTGAATCACTTTTTCCAACTCTCTGGCTATAGTGCCTGGCTGCACAAATCCATAAGTCAGGCTTGTTCCTGCAAGGGAATGTACCTCACGGTGTAATTCATTAAAAACATCAACTTGCCAATCAATCTGAAGTGCTGCCCAATGATGATGTATTTTGTCCAAGCGTTCCGGAAGTTTTTTGGCAAAACTTTTACGTAAAATCGCTATTTTCTGATCGACGATTTTTGACTTATCATTCATAATGCTTTTCCCATAACTTTTGAAGGTTATTTGCCAACGTCATTGGATCAAAAGGCTTAGTAATCACATCCAATACCCCCATCTTTTGATATTCCTTTTGATCGTAAACTTTAGCCGTCATAAAGATAACAGGAACCGTCTTCAATTTTGAGTCTGTTTCACGCAATATCTGAAGTGTCGTAGGCCCATCCATACCTGGCATCATCACGTCAAGCAATATTAAATCTGGCTCAAATTGAGAATGAGAAACCACTTCAATCGCCTCCATCCCTGAAGAACAGAGTTTAAGCGTATAACCGCCTATATCTACCAATGCGATTTCTACGATAGCGCGAAGGAATTCTTCGTCTTCAACGTATAAAATATTATTAAGTGGTGGAGACATCGTATTTTTCCATTAACCAAATCTTGTAGGGGCAAACCTGCGTGTTTGCCCTTGTGCGGTATTTTTCCATTAACCCAATTTTGTAGAGGCAGCCCTTGCGTGTTTGCCCATTCTCACAGATCACTTATTTCGCGTAAACAGCCTTGAAAGAAATGAAATCAAGGGCGTGAAAACCAGCGAAGTCACACCACCAACAAGGAGATGAAATATCACCTTTAAAATATCTGTCGATAATGCCGGAAAAAGACTGAGCCATTGTGGTAAATCAATGATCGGTAATTGAGCCGCCTCAAACAATTGCGAAACAAAATCAATCAAATGAGGCGGATTCTGAATCACCGTAGCCGAAATCGCCCCGGCCCCTACAGCTGCCCCAATAAAAGTAATCAAAAACTGAAACTTCTGATCACGAATAATCTGCTGTTTTTGTTCCCCAATATGCACCATACCTAAAATAGTCGCCGTCATTTGACTAAATAATTGATGGCCCGGCTTAAGATAATCTTGCTCAATACCCAGTTGTTGGTGATGGTGGCGACAAGTTTGATCGTGAAAATCGTTTAAAAAAGTCAAGTCATCTGTTTTCAGGCTCAGATCACGAAGATGCCCTAACCATTTCACATAATTGCCCATGTTCGTTTGAATGGTAGTACGCTGATCGCCTAAATTACGGAGATGACGCGCATACTCAAAAGTATCGTGCGAAGTCTCATTGAGAAGCTGTTCCAAAGACTTTAAGCGTTCTGCCTGTGCTTCGGGCAATTGATTCAATGCTTCCGTTTTAGCCTCAAGTGCATTGTAGATTTGACGTGCAGACTCATTACTTTGACACGCTTGATGATAGGCAAACAAAATCTTGTGGCGACAATTTAATAAATTGATTAACCAAAGATTAGCCTTTTCCACAAGTTCTGATACTTGTTCATATTTTCCCAACCATACCAGAATATGTGTCAGTTCATTAGGGTGCGGCGCGTAAAGCTTTGGAATGAGTTCATACTCAAAAATCGGACAACCAAACAATCGCCCCTCACGACTCAAAGGAGGAGAAGGTTGATGAGTCTCTTGCAACAAAGCCTTAACACATTCATTCGCCAAATCTTGATTCGCGATTTCCTCCCCAATCGGTTCAGCATACAGCAACAAAGTTTGTCCCAACGACGCTTGAATATGGTTCGGCATCAAACAACCTTGAGGATTAAAACGAGACAACTGATTCACCTCAACGATTTGATTTTTAAGGAAAAAAGTTAAATCAACCGCATAAGTATCGTGTAGCCTTAGCGGATAAATCGAAGCCCCCAGCTTCATATTATCTTCAAGCCCAGACGAAAAAGACAACAAACCTTTTGGTTGAATCAATTCAAGAAAATAAGTGGATTGCCCTTGTTCACCATCAGGATAATATTGACCATTTTGATAACAAATCATTCGATCAACGAAGTGTTGCAAAGCGGGCATAGCAAAAAACTCGCCCAAGTGCCTCAACTTCTCCCAGAAATCGGCCGCATCAGCTACCACTTCAGTCGTCATCTCAGAACGGAGATGGAAAGCGTAAAGCGTCACGCTGGGATTTTTAACGCGCAAGTTTTGTTCAGTCATGATTAAATTTTCCTTTGAATTTCTCGTAGGTGGGATCGCTGTCAGCACGGAATCAATGTAAAATGCAGCTAGTGAACTAGCGATTAAAAAAGAAATAAACGCGCTTTGACGCTAAAGACGCTAAAGACGCTAAAAACGTTTTCTCTCAAGAGCAAATCGAAGCTCTCTTGCGTCTCTTGCGTCTCTTGCGTTACTTAAATCATTCTACTCTCATGATTGACACATCCGCATAATAATGCTGTTTCCTAACAACGCCATTTCTAGCCGCTTCTTTTTCAGTATAAGTGATGTACTGTTCAAATCGTTCAGGAAGCGGTATTTTTTGTGGTTTAAGTTTAGGATTATAGGTTTCCAAATACTGAATCAGTGTTTGTCCAATCACTTCACCAAAAATCAACGGAACCGCATTGCCAACTTGTTTAAATTGTTGGGCTTTGGAACCACAAAAGTGCCATTCTTCTGGAAACCCTTGCAAACGTTTGACTTCTAAAAAAGTCAGTCGCCGTAAGCTACCGTCATTGAGTCTAATCCAATCTTGAGCAGTCGAACCCGTTATGGTTCTAGCCGGCTTTTTGGGATATGCTATAAAAGTGCCTTGTCTATACCCCCAATGTCCACCAGGGCGCGTTTTTTCAATCACACCTTGGCTTTTTAATCCCGAACCTTCAGGCATATTTTTGATCTGTTCAAACAATGCCGGCGTTGGATACACCCAATTCGTTTCATCATTATCCGCATAACTCTCCAAAAAAGCACCTAATGATTGCCACGGTTTCCTCTCCAATTCTGGAAATAACGTATTGTTTTTATTATGGTTAATAGGCCTTTCAACATGAGTGACTTCTGGAAAAACGGGGGCCATACCATGCCGCACACCCATAATGAAACAGCGCACTCGACGTTGATAAGCCCCATAATCTGCCGCATTCAATAATCCAGCCCGACAAGAGTAGCCCAAATTTTCAAAAGCCCTTAATATATTTTTGATAACGCCACCAGGTTGACTATCAAAACCTCTAGCCGTCACTAAACCACGGACATTTTCAAAAAGAAACGTCGTCGGTTTCCAATACGCCACCATCCTCACAAAATCTTGAAAGAGCGTACCACGTTCATCAAAAACGCTTTGCATTTTGCCCGCACTGGAAAAAGTCTGACAAGGCGGCCCACCAAAGAGGCAATTCACTTTAGTCTCTATTGGCGCGAGTTCTTGAGGATGAATTGTTGTAATGTCATGATTAATAATATGGGTATTTTGCAAATGAAAACGCGGCCCAGTATCAATCAGAAGCTTTTTGGCCTGATTAAGGGAAAGCGTTTCACAACAAATGTTGTCTATTTCAAGAGTAGAAACGACTTCAAACCCAGCCCTCTCCAAACCCATATCCAATCCACCCGCACCGGTAAAGAGACTAATCGCTTTAAACTTATGTTGATGAGTTGATGAAATCATAGAGTAAATCCAATCGATGTTCCCAAAAGACTTCTAAATTTGAATTAAGCAGGGCATGAATTTCCGACACGGGTATGAAGCCGGCAATGACAGCACCGCAAATGACATCTTGACCAAAATGTGAGTACCAGTCATCTGCTTTCTCACGACATTCCTTCATACGTTTAAAGGCATCTATTTTGACACCCACGGCTTTGGCTTCTAAGAGCATTAATTTTTTTGACTTTTTTAATCGAATCGCAAAATCAGCCTTTTGTGTGGTTCTGCCTTTGACTCGACATTCTAGGCTAAACTGCCCAGGGAGAATATCAGTTATTTTTGTGATGATTTTGCGTTTGTTAAGCTTTGAATATCCTGCTTTCACTATGGTTTCAGAAATCGTGGTTTCTTGTAAATCTTTGCGCCAATTACGAAATAAAGTGACCGCATTTTGATTAGCAATCAAGGAGCATGTCCAATTTTTAGCATACTGCTTAGCAATTCTTTGGTTTTCTTCATTAAGCCTGGCATTTAACCAAAGGAAACGTTGTCGATCTAAATTGTCATTGAAAAGTGTACTCAGTTGAGTCACCTTGCTTTTAAGTTGTTTATATTTGGAACCACTCGTAACGACTTCATTCTCATAAGGCGCGGTGGAAGCCAGCCCGATAAGTTGTCCTAATTTCATTTGGCTTATCACGGGAACAATTGAATATCTCAATATTTTTATGATTCGACTATCGTTCAAAATAGCTTGTGGTGTGATGTCTTTAAAATCCGTAATTAAATCAGCCGTTATATCGTACAACTCCGTTGACTGATTGATAGCATCACTAAACAATTGTTTTGACATCTTAAAAAAAATATCAATTTCTTGCTTCTCGGATTCCAGCGTCAGTTGATCGTGATCTATTATTTTTTGAGCCATTTTTACATTACTTCAATAAAATCAATGAATTATTAAAACGATGTCAGGTGAGCAACGTTGTTGCCCACCACATTTAGAGCTTTTAAATATTTTAGTTGGCATCCAAAATTGATCTTAAACTTCTACAGAGATTCATATCATTATTTGCTCACGCTTCGCGCTAAGCATAATGACTTTGCAGCTTTGCATGAGAGAAAAAAAGAAATAAACGCGCTTTGACGCTAAAGACGCTAAAAACGTTTTCTCTCAAGAGCAAATCGAGGGCTCTCTTGCGTCTCTTGCGTCTCTTGCGTCTCTTGCGTTATTTTTATATTATTGACGCTTCAAACATCTTACCTATTAAAAAGAATGGTGGGCTTGTAGGGTGAGTAAAGATTGTTGCCCACCATTAAATATGACAAGCTTTATACCCCTATTGTTTCTCTCGAATGCTTTTCCATATCTATCCGAGCCTCAGGCGGAAGAAAGCCACAAGAAATCTTTTCCCTTGGAATGCCCATTTCGAGCAATTCTGTCATCACCTGATTTTCGGTATTATTACACTGAATAACCATTTTTTCACCCAAGATATCGATATGCACCAAACACAAATGAATGCGTTTGTATTTCAACCAGCCTACTCGCACAGCCATGTAGCTCATTCGTTCATCATCAAAAAGTAATTCGACATTTGACCATGGACTTTTAAAGGACTCATACTCAGAAAGCAGTTTCTTGATGCAACGTTTATAAAACTCTATTTGAGATGCCATAGTAAGGGTTTCTCTGAGTGTTGCGTAAAAGACGCAACACAGAGTTCACAGAGAAACACAGAGTTTCACAGAGAAAAACTCTGTGGCCCTCTGTGGTCCTCTGTGAACTCTATTCCAGGTTCATGTTTTTGCGCGCAAAAACATGAACCTGGAATGTTGAAAAAAAAAGTATCGGGGGCAAACTGATACCTTATTGCCCACCACAAACGATTTAAACTAACGCGATGGCTGAGTAGAATCAGGCTTAGGCTTGCCATCCTGTGAAGGTGTTGGCTTATTGCGTCGAATGAGGTTGAGCAATTGCTCCCTGAGTGTTCTCTCTTTTTCGGGAGTCATTTCAGGATAGCCACTGCCACCAGCACCCCTTTCTGTTTCAACGTCATCAGGAAACAAAGCATCTTGAGTCTCTAACAGGGCATCATCAATTTTAGATTGAGATTCACACCAAGTTAACAAGGCATTGGATAGGCCTACTGTATCATCAGCAACAGGCGTAATCAGTTTGTATAAATCTGCCCCATCTTGCGTTGAAAAGAGTTCAGGCTTATTTTCAAGTAAGTGGGTGAAGGCGGTAATTTGATTAAAACACTGATTAAAATATAGATGATTGAAAAAATCAGCGCCAATCATGACAATCAGTCCAATCAGTGTTCTATCTATAACTATTAAGGCATAAGATGCCTTATTCGTTTATCGGCCCGTCATCCGTTGTACTCACCTCTTTCTTAACTCACTGATTTTTCTGCAATACGTTTTTGCAAACGTTTAATCACCTCTGGCCTTAATCCGGGTTCGGGTTTAACAACTTCTCTTTCTGCGAGAATAGCAGATATTTCATCAGGAGAGGCTTGGCCTAAATTTTGGCATAGCGTATTAAATGAGGCCCGTTGTTGACTGATATCGTTTTCAGCGCCTAAATCAAATACCCCATTTCGTTTCATACCCGGCCTCCCTGAGTACTTCTTCTGCTGAATATTGAAAGGGGGATATATCAAATTGCCCTAATGCCATGATAAAGTCTTCGCGGCAAAGTCCGGCTATTTCTGCTGCTTTTCCTTGAGATATCAAACCTCTTTCATACCATTTTATAGCGGCAGCAATTCGCAAACTTTGGGCAAATTCATCTGTCGTTTGTTTAAAGGCGGAAAATACGCCTATCGGTATTTCTATTTTTAGGGTTTGAGTTTTTTGGATTACCATTTTTAGAACGCCTTTTTATCACATTTGGTTAGTCTAGTACAGCGAATCGAATATAGTACAGCGAATGACGGGCCGATAAACGAATTAAAATGAAGTTATCAGTTATAATATTTTAACGCAAGAGGCGCAAAAGGCGCAAGAGGATCGATTTATGCCTTTTTTGAAGCATCCACGTCTCATAAATAATTAAGGCATAAGATGCCTTATTCGTTTATCCGCGTCATCCGTTGTACTCACATCTACCGTTTCATACCCTGCCTCCCTGAGTACTTCTTCAGCTGAATATTGAAAGGGGTTATCAGTTATGGGATTATTTTTAACGCAAGTTAGTGTAGTGCATAGTATAAATACCTTTTAATACGTTTGAAAAGAGTACAGCGAATCTAGTACAGCGAAACTGGCCGAAAGCAAAATAAATTTGGAACGAAAAAGGCCTTCGCAAAATGAATTTGGAACGAAAATGGCAGAAAGCAAAATAAATTTGATTTATCGCTTACCCGTTTTTTTGGGATAATGCAGATTGAAGCTCTTTTTTCAATAAGCTTGTGATATCCTGTTCTTGTAACATTTTTATAAACAGTGGCACACAATAGAAATAACGATCTTTGTTGCGCCGAATGATAAACGCGAGTTCTAGGCGTTTCAGCGATTGTTTTAATTGTTCGGCGGTATACACATAATGCTGTTTGTTCAGGAAATTGATCAAGGCTTTTTGATTAAATTCTCCTTTTTTGACAGTCGCATAAACGATGATACGATCCAATTGAGTCGCTTGCTCATCATTGTCAATTAAATGTGTCCAGCCTGATAAGCTTTCCAATACCGCTTCACTGTTTAAAGCCTTTTTAACATCATTCTGGTTTAAAACCCGCTTCTCATGGGTGAGCTTTTGCAACATCTGATCGCACACGGTGGCAATCAAATTCGCCCGTTGTCCGGTTTGTTTTAAGATGTGTTCAACTAATTGTGCTTGTTCATAGCGAATATCGAGCATCGTCATCGGTTGAGTGGCTAATTGCCGACAGGCTTCTGGTTCTAATTTGCCTATAAAAATAGATTGGCCGAAGTTTTTAATCGGCGTTTGATAATTCAAGCCGGCGGCATCATATAAATCCCAAAACCCGGCTAGAATAAAATGGCAACGCCCTTGTTCACTTAAACCGCGAAAAAAACTTAAGATGGGATAACCTTTGTCGATTTCATCACGGATGAATTTATCCGCTTCATCAATGAGCAGTAAACGATGTCGCCCTCTCGGAATGGTTCCTAATTTTTCCAGTAAATCATCGAGTGATGTGTCTTTAGATAAATTGAAGCTGACTGTGAGTTCTTCTCGTAAATTATTTCTAAATAGCACCAAATAATGACATTCTACCTGAAAATGATTTTGGTAATGCCGTTGTATCTGCTTCAGTAGACTTGATTTGCCAACTTGCCTACCGCCTATGATCAAATAATTCGTCAGTTCACGGTTTAAAATGTGCGCTAAGATTTTTTCTCGCCCAAAAAACGCGGTTTCTTTGGTGACACCGCCTGTTGTTTCATAAGGTGATAGGCGCGTGACAGCCAATTGTTTGGCTAACAATCTGGCAAATAGGGCAATGGGTTTAGAATGTAACAGTAAAGCGGTGAGTTCGCGGCTATTGGGTACCACCCAGCGTGTGGTGGTATTTTCACCATGGGGACGTAATTGTGTTTGTTGACGGGGTGTTAAACTGATCACTATTACATCGCGTAAATACATGTCGTCTTTTTGTAATCGCCTGATCACGTCGGCCGCGGGTAAAGCTGGTGGGGAAAAGTACAAGAGACAGCGATCAAAATTGAGCGGAAAGGTTTCGCCTAAATATAATGCGAAAACATGTTCATCAATTTGATTGGCTTTTGGCCTTTCACAAACGGCATTTAATCGCTCTGCTAATAATTCACAGCGTTTCTCATTTGAAGTCGCGCTCAAAAAATCAATGGCATCATCTAACCAAGTGATATCCACTTCATTCTCTGCTAATATGATGTTCAGTCGATGTGTTTTTTGCAGTAGTTGTTTCGTTTGGGCGAGTTGTTCTAAAGGCATGACTAATAACTGAGTGGGATTAGCGGACAAATTGACGACAATCGGATGGCGATACAAACGCAGGTAATATAAAGCGGGCCATAAGATCAGCAATAATAATAATAAAATCAATAAGCTATAAAGAGTGATGGACATGTTTGAGTTTGTCTCCAGTAGGGGCAATCCTTTGTGGTTGCCCTTTATTGATAACTATAGGGATTGTATATAAGAAAGGATTGGATCCTTAGCACCTATCCGTTTTTAAATTAGGGGTAAAAAACACATACATTTATAAAGTATTTTATCAGAATATCATTAAGAATCATAGACTTATTCTCTGTGGGCCTCTGTGGCCCTCTGTGATCTCTGTGTTGAAAAAATTTGTTCAAAAATTTATTAATTAATGTTCTCGTTTTTTTTCTTTGACAAATAATGTAAACTATGCGCCGAAGCAAAATAACATGCACTCCAAGAGAAGCAAAATAAATTTAGATTACATTGAAATTGGTAGGAGGAAATGATGTCTTGTCAAGCAGAAAACGGGCAAGAGATTGCCCCACAATCAATAGCAGAACTCCGAAAACAGGCTGAGCTAAGACGCGCCAAACTCAAAAAAGCAGAAGCGCAAGCTATACGCGAGCGGATCAAACAAAGACAAACCTACGAAGAGCTTGTTCTCCCTTTAAACTACATACGTTGCTACATGAACGAATTGGCTGAACTGCTAAACGAGTTGAAGGCAGAAGTACGGATACCCGTCCAATATGATATTGATGGCTTAGAAACAATTGAGGGCAATTTGACTCAGTTTCAAGTCACACAAAGGGGTGATTTTGGCGAAGATAGGGCTGGTGATTTTGGATTATGCTGTCAATGTTCATCAGAACGCAATAATTATCTCCGTCTTTTTGATTTCCGTGACAGTGATCAAAATCGCAATACCAAAACGAAATTAGAACAGTTTTTGTGTGATCATGATTTAGGCTTCAAAATTTTTGAAGAAACCTGTCGTGATGGCTCTCTCAAAGTGGAATTTCAGATAGAAACCACCGTTAATGTTGAGTTTCGATTTCGCGGTAACCCCAAAACAGGCCTGATTGATTTGATTATTCAAAATAATGGGGGCTTAGCTCAAAACGGTGAATTGGGTAATATCAAGCTCGCTTTTTCGCCATACAAAGTCAATGTTGATTTGGTTGAGGCTATCGTCAGATGCGTGATGAGGAAGCCCAGTAAACTTCATAGCATGGCTATGTCAGCGAACCTGACTGAAAAAATGAAAACGGCTGTCCCTTATCAAGCTAAATCCTCAGAACTGAATAAGGAAGAGATGACCGACATTGCAGAAATACTGGATCGTATTCAAAAAGACACTGAAACCATCAAGCAGGAACAGCATGTCATTAAAAAGGATATCAAGACGAGCCAAAAACAAACACAACAGGCTATCAAAACGAGCGAACGAGAAGTCAAAAAGGCTGTTGAAACGAGCCAGCAAGAGAATAATAAACAGTTTGATGCACTCAATGCGACGATAGGCAGCCAACATGCGAAAACTCGAAAAGAGATCGAGGAATTTGATACTTGGTTGGCTGAAAAC
Source organism: Candidatus Parabeggiatoa sp. nov. 3 (assembly GCA_003645185.1). Classification (GTDB taxonomy): domain Bacteria; phylum Pseudomonadota; class Gammaproteobacteria; order Beggiatoales; family Beggiatoaceae; genus Parabeggiatoa. Next base: position 9,948 of record QNEL01000063.1, on the reverse strand, counting down.
CAACAGAAACAAAACACGACGATGTTTGGCTGGTTAGCCGCTGCACTGTTTCAGCGTAAAAATCAGTAAACACTGATTGGGGCAAGCATAAAGATAGAAATAGAGAAACAATGCGCTTGCCCTTTTATGATGCCTTCCCCTTTCCCTTTTCCCCTTTGCATAAAATTTCATGCCCTGCTAGGCGTATCGCCTCACATCGCCAACACAAACGTTTTTCCCCATTGATTTCTTGTTTGACCAATAAATTTTTCCAATACAATTGTCGCAATACCTTATCAAGCAAATAAGGCAAGGCTTTGCCTAAATCTTCTTGCTGTAACCATTTACAGACGGTTTCTTTGTCTGCTTCGTTTTGAGAAAAGGGTATAAATGATTGCCAGATATACTCTACGCTGGTGCTTAATACTTCAGTATATTTTGCTAAAGGAAAATTTGGAGAGGTTTGTCGTATTTTAAAACACTCATTCAATAATTGTGGATGCCCGCCACTGATATTTAAAAAGCCCTCTACTAAGGCATCACTCAAACGCAATTCGTTAAAACGATATTGGCCTAATAAGTAGACTTCGGTTGCACTCAATTCTGGCCATTGTTGAACCGCGGCATTCGTCAACAAAGAGAGATTGCCATGTTCATATTTCAGTGATTCTAAGCTTTCCCCACCACAGAGTATGACATGTAGATGCTGATATCGTTCTGTCAAACTACGCAGAATACTGGCTAATTGTTTGCGTAACGCTGGCACGCCTTGTTCAAAACGACTGCCCAATAAAAACAACTCCGTACGATTTTTTAATCGTTTTTTCAGGGCCTGTTCAAAGCCAATATCGTTTTCAACCTCTTCAAATCCACACTGCTCAGCTAAATCTGAAAAGTAAACCTTATCATCCGCGTTAACGCTATGAGGCGGTTGAAGATGCAGCACATTTTCAGCCGAATACTTTTTTTTGGCCTGTTCCAATAAGGCTTCACGATAAGGCGGTTCTCCCCAATTCGCTTGCGTTAACAAGAGGATAGGTTGCCTTGACGCTTTATCTAAAAGATGAACAATAAAATCAACAAAAATCACTTTCGGTAAATCTTCAGGAATTGGATATTCTGGCTCGAAACCGGCTGCTTTTAAAAAGTCATTCGTCTCTTGCTCATTCAATCGTAAGAAATGAGCCGCACGAACCACTTTATCACTATTTCTCGGTATCGTACCCTCTAACCAATTTATTATGGCTTGTGTTGTTAAACCGATTTCTTGCCCTAAGCGCGTTGCACTCGCTTTAGCACGCTTCTTATGACTTTTAAGTTGTTCGGCAAAAGTGAGCATGGTTGTCTATATAACATAATAAAAATAAGGTATTTAGGTCGGTGCTGAATCTGGTGTGATTAAAACCGCATGGCTAGGAACCCCAGGTTCCACCTGGGGCTATTCACATTCAACCCCTTCGGTGCCTTAGCGTTTTAAGTTTTTATTTTTAAAATAAAAAAACCATGTACTTTTAATCACACCCTGCTGAATCTCAACACTTGACAGTTGAAATCAGCATCATAAGACATAACCTATTGTTTTTAATAGTGTATTGTGACAAAAAATGTGCTGAAAATCAGCACCTTGTACAACTGTCAAGTGTTAAAACTCAATAGGCGAAAAAATAACGCAAAAGGCGCAAAAGGCGCAAGAGGCGCAAGAGGATTTTATCAATGACTAATGAAGCGGTTTGCTATTTTTTTTCAGTGATGTATATTGTTAAGTAATACAAAGTAATACCCTTTTTGACAGTCATTAATTATACATAAAAAATCAATGACTTAGGTGTAATGATGTGACAAAGTCGAATTGATTAAACGTCAATTTTTTTGATTAAAATTCAAATGATTTTGTTGTTGAGCCTCAATCTTTTTGGATAGACGCTTTTCGGAGAATATAATGATGTTAGAAACAGATAAAAATTGGGCAATACCACAATCTGATTTTAAAACAAGGGAGGCGTATTTAAGTCAGTTGGAACGTGCGTTACCAGTGCTAGTGAAACATTCCCCGCTTCAATTTATTCAATGGTTAGACAGTACAGATGAACAAGTTCGGTTTGTTGCCATTGAAACGCTGAGCCAATTTAGTGATTTATTGGGAGATAATAGCAGCACGATTCCAGAAATTGTGGAGAAACATATCTATCAGTGCAGAAATGCGGGGCGTTTTAGGGAGCTATATCAGTTAATTCAGTTATGGCAAAAAATCACCGGGCAAACCCATGAATTAATCCACGATGCAAACGAGATTTTGGCATTTGTGGTTAGACATGCCTTCAACGATAATGAAACCGAGGCTTATATCAGTCTTGCCTTCACTATTGCCGAACAAAACGGCATAGAATTGTCGTTTTGTCACAAAAAAATCTCTTTATCAAGTGATGAGTCTTCTTCTTGGATCGACTACCAGATAATGGTTCCGTGCGATGAACCGTTGGATAAAGTCTTTAAAATGAATTTGCATCTAGTAAATAGTGCTGGGGATATTTCTAAACAGGTTAGACAATACATGATCGTGATGTTCAGATAATTTGAGAAAGCGTATGACAATTAAGTACTGAACCATAAATTTTCAGGTAAATTAATAGAAACAACCAAGAAGAGGGGCATTCGCCCTGGATTGCCCCTACGAACCGCCCGTAGGGGCAATCCAGGGCGAATGCCCCTTGCGGTAAAATACCTGTTTATTTGTGCTTCAGTACTTAGTGCTGATGATTTTTGTGAGTTTGCAGATGAAATAATGGAAATCGGTCAACAAAAACAAAAAGGAAATTTACTTCCGAAATGTTGCCAGTCGTGCCTATTATTGTGCTTATCATCAATGTGTCAATTTATTAATCAGGAAATATGGTTTTCAGGTTCCAAAAGAAGACTCTCATCAAGAAGTTATCAGGAAACTGCAACAACAAGACTTAGACGATTTAGCCGGTTTGCTGTCTCGCATGAAGAATTTAAGAAAAATAGCAGACTATGAATTGGAAAATATCTTCACAGAGCGGGATGCTACCCAATCTCTCTGGTACGCTCAAGAAGTGGCAGATAGAATTAAAAACGTTGTAAATTCATGATATGGGCAATAGATGGAGCAGGATGGGCAAACAACACGTTTGCCCACCATCATCTATTATATATAATGACAAATTAAAGCTGATTGGTGGGCAACAATCTTTTCCCACCCTACGCTATCATCGTATAGGTAAAAATGTGATTACCCAATTAGTCTTACGCAATTTTAAACGTATTTCTGAACAAACTTATGAATTTGAGCCGTTTGATTTGTTGGTTGGACGCAATAATAGTGGAAAAAGTACTGTTCTACAAGCTTTAGCTATTTGGCAATTTTGTCTTGATGAATTTCGTCGTGCTAAACACAGGGAACCTAAAAGCATACAAATTGTTTTGCCCAATTTTACCGTTTTACCGGTTCCACAATTCAATTTGCTTTGGAATGAACGTACCGAGCGTCATTATTCCAGTCAAAATGGTACTAAAAAGCAAGCCCGTATTTTGATTGAAATTAAAGTCACTTGGATAGCTCATAACGGTAAATCGTATACGTTCGCAGTCAATTTACGTTATGCCTCTCCCCAAAGCGTTTATGCCATACCCGCCGAGGGTTGGAAAACATTTCAAACCTTAGATAAGAATCAGTTATTGCCCATTATTGTTTATGTGCCGCCGTTTTCTGGGCTTGAAGACAGTGAAGAATGGCGCGATGATGCTCCTTTACGCAAGCAGGTTGGCAAAGCGCAACCGGGCAGTGTTTTAAGAAATTTACTTTTGCGAGTCTGGGAAACCAATCCGCAAGATTGGCAGAAAATTCAACGTGTTGTCAAAGAGTGGTTTGCGGTAGAACTCAAACCACCCCAATATGAAAAAGGGGTGGATACCCAAATTATTTGTGAATATAAACAAGGTAAAAAATCTTATGACATTATTGCGGCGGGTAGCGGTTTTCACCAAACTTTGACGCTTTTAGCTTTTCTGTATGGCTATCAACCCACAACCCTTCTTTTGGATGAACCTGATGCTCATTTGCATGTCAATCTACAACGGGTGGTTTTGGAATATTTTCAATTTTTTTATGACAAATCACATGAGAAAAATATCCAATTTCTGATTGCAACTCATGCGGAGGAATTGATTAAGGGCGTTGAAGTGAGCCAGATCATGTCATTGCTCAGTTTGACACCGCAACGAGTTCAAGCGACACCGGCTATTTTAACCGCTATGGCAGATGTGTCGAATTTAGAAGTCACTCAATTGCTTGATTCACCCATGATGTTATATGTAGAAGGCGAAGATGATGAACGTTTGTTGCGTTGTTGGGCTAAGGTATTGAATACAGAAGAAAATATGAGTAAAGTTTGTTTTCATATTATGGGTGGTGGGCCCAAAAAGCAGATGAAAGATAATGCGGATCGGCATTTTGCCGGTATCAAGCAAATCATTCACCCGGTTAAACGTTTCGTACTTTTTGATTATGATGATGATGACGCATTTCATCCACCGCCAGATAATCCTGTCTTACATGAATGGCAACGTAAAAACATTGATAACTATTTATTAGTGCCTGACAGTTGGATACGTGCTGCAAGGCAAAAAAATCAAAGAGATGAAAAGGTTTTTAAGGCCATTGAAGAACAGATTGAAGAGTTTTTTGCCAGTGAAAATCTGACATTACCTCCTAATCAAACCTGGAAAACCGTTAAAGCGAATGTTTTCCAGGTAGTTGATGGTAAAAAGTTGTTATTCAAAAAATCGGATTGTCTTTTTCAGCGATTACAGGATAAGTTTCAGATCAAATTAACCCGTCGCACTGTGGCTGAGAATATGACAGCTTCTGAAATCCATGACGATGTGCATCAATTCTTTGCCAAACTTAATAAACAAATAGAGTGATGAGATAATCAGTAGTTCAAAAAGGCGCATTTCTAAAAAAAGGTGTCATATCAATAAATCTTGAAGGCCCGATTTTCGTTCCAAATTTATTTTGCTTTAGGAATGCTCACGAAATAACTTTTCACGTAAAAGTTTTTGCACGCAAAAACTTTTACGTGAAAACCTGTTTTGTAGATTAAATTTAATTTAATTATGGGCGAACACGCAGGTTCGCCCCTACATAGGCGCTCGTAGGGGCGAACCTGCGTGTTCGCCCTGCCCTTTTAAAATTATTGATTTGAAAATCTCTAAAATGGAAACTTATTTCGTGACCATTCCTTACCTCGATTTTCGTTCCAAATTTATTTTGCTTTACTTAGCTTCGCTCTACCCACCCGACATGACGTTTATTTGTCTTCTAAATAATTCATCACTTTATAACACACATCAAGACAGCCTTGCTTTGATAGGGCCGATACTTGAAATACGGGGCCTTGCCAGTCTAATGCTTTAATAATGGCTTCACAGTGTTGTTTTTGCTCTTCAGGTAGTAATAAATCGGTTTTATTTAATAGCAGCCAACGTTCTTTTGCGGCTAAATCGGGACTGTATTTTTCAAGTTCTTGAATGATCTTGAGGGTATCTTGTACGGGATCACTATCCAGTGGGGCTATGTCTACTAAGTGTAGTAATAAACGGGTACGTGATAAATGTCTGAGAAATTGTACCCCTAAACCGAAGCCTTCTGCTGCGCCTTCAATTAAACCGGGTATGTCGGCAATCACAAAACTCCGATCCAGTTCAATTGAGACGACACCTAAGTTTGGGTATAAGGTGGTGAAGGGATAGTCAGCAACTTTGGGGCGGGCTTTGGAGACGGCGCGAATAAAGGTGGATTTGCCGGCATTCGGTAAACCTAATAAACCGACATCGGCTAAGACTTGTAATTCTAGGCGTAAGCTACGAATTTCTCCGGGGGTGCCTTTGGTGATGCGCTGTGGGGCTCGATTCGTACTGCTTTTAAAATGGACATTACCTAATCCGTGTTGTCCGCCTTTTGCAACTAATAAGGTTTGTGTTGGTTTGACTAAATCACCTAGAAATTCTTCTGTCTCAATATTGTAAACTAATGTACCTACGGGCACTTTTATGAAGAAATTCTCACCTTTTTTGCCGGTGCATTCACTACCTAAACCATTTTGACCGACTTTGGCACGAAACAAGCGTTTAAATCGAAAATCAACTAAGGTGTTTAAACCGCTATCTGCTTGTAAATAGACGCTACCGCCGTCGCCGCCATCACCGCCGTTAGGGCCGCCGTAAGGGATAAATTTTTCGCGCCGAAAGCTTAGGCAACCATCACCGCCTTTGCCGGCGATGACTTCAATCGTGGCTTCATCAACAAATTTCATAAAAAAAAGGAGTTTGGGGAAAGGATGATAAAGGGAATGGTAGAGACGCGATGCTTCGCGTCTCTGGTTTGTAGAAACGCGATGGGGCACTCCAATCGCGTACTCGCAAAATAAATTTTGCACTCCAAAAAAACGCAAAATAAATTTTGCACTCCAAAAAAACGCAAAATAAATTTGGAACGTAAAAAACGCAAAATAAATTTTGCACTCCAAAAGCAGCAAAATAAATTTGGAACGTAAAAAACGCAAAATAAATTTGGAACGTAAAAAACGCAAAATAAATTTGGAACGAAAAGAGCAGCAAAATAAATTCGCGAACGCTTGATACAGAGACGCGAAATAGAGACGCGAGACATCACGTCTCTACGAACGCTTGTAGCAGATTTGCGAAGCCTCGCGTCTCTACGGTGCTGGAACGGCTGCAGCTTCCTGTAGCTGTGGGGGAATTACGCTGATAAATTGACGGTTTTTCGGGCCTTTTCTTTCAAACTTGACGAGGCCATCCGCTGTTGCATATAGTGTATCATCTTTGCCTCTGCCTACATTCTGGCCGGGATGAAATTTTGTTCCACGTTGACGGACTAAAATATTGCCCGCTATGACTTGTTGATCGCCATAGCGTTTAACGCCTAAGCGTTTGGATTCGGAATCGCGCCCGTTGCGGCTACTTCCACCTGCTTTTTTATGTGCCATTTATTCGATTACCTCGTTTTCTCTTCTGCCACTTTGCCTTCTTGTGGCACAGTTTCAGTTTCTGGTGTTTGTGCCGCTTCTTGCGGCGTTGTTTCACCACCGCTTTGAGCTTCACTCGTTGGATTGGAAGCCGGTGATGCTTGCGCTTCACTGGTTTCTGCTACCGGTGCAGCCTCAACATTTTGCGTTTCCGATTCTGATGGCGCGGCTTCAACATTTTCGGTTTTAGGTTCGGGCATTGTCCAAGTGGCTTCAATACCGTCTGCCATAATACCGGTAATTTTCACATCGGTATAATGTTGGCGATGTCCCATTCGCTTGAGATGGTGTTTACGGCGTTTGAATTTAATGATTTTGATTTTTTTGCCGCGTCCTTGTTCTAATACCGTTGCTGTGACTTTACCGTTGTCAACAATCGGTGTTCCAATCCTTATATCCTCACCATTTCCTACCATCAAGACGTTGTTAAAGTCAACGTTTGCGCCCACTTCGGTAAGAATTTTGTCTATTCTGAGGGTATGCCCCGGTGCGACTTTGTATTGTTTGCCGCCTGTTTGAATTACAGCGTACATATCTAAGTCTTATTCTCCTTAATTATCAATTATCAATTATCAATTATCAATGAACAGATTTATGGCTACCTTTTGGAAAAAATAAATCTGATTGATGTTCTTTATCCTAATGAATTGTAAATAAAAATGCAAGGTGGTTTTAATGGTAATCGCAGAAAAATCGTTTTAGGGCGATAACAAAGGTTCGCCCTTTTCATTGTATTACAAACGACAATATTTTATTTAAATAGCACTTCTCGTTGAATCGTTGGGTGGAAGGTAAAGTCTTCTATTTCAATTTCTCCTTGATAAATCCAACCGCGTCTCGCTCTTGTGCCGACTTCGGTTGTGCCTGATAGCCTCATTGTAAATTCGGCATCTGGATTACCAATGAGATTGAACAGTTGAATCAAGCGGTTGATGGTGTCGATCTCATTTTTACCCACAAAAACATTTAAGGTTTCTTCTGTCAGTGTTTCTATGCCATCTTTGCTGGCCGGAAAGAGCATTTCTTCTGATTTGGTATGCCCCAACAGAATATCTTGCCCTTTGCCCTCATCTAGGGTGATCACAAAGTTCGCTTTTCTGAATTTGAGGGCTGATTCAGCAGTTGTGCTGAACTGTACTACAACGGCGGCCCTAAATTCATCTTTATGTTGTATGAGACTGATGCTTTTGATGGCCTTGATATCAAGCTGATCAACCGTTTCAATAGAGAGGGCATAAGTGGCCCCTAAATTAAGACAGTATAAAGCAAGTGTTGTTAAAATGGGTATGATATAACGCATTAAGGCTCCTTGTCAGTTATCAGTTATATTTAATTTGGGAATGGTGGGCAACAAAAAACAGTTACCGGCCCCCTACGTTTAATTATAATGGTGGGCAACAAAAATACAAAGCCCACTCTACGTTTAATTGGTGGGCAACAAAAATACAAAGCCCACCCTACAAAAAACACGATATTATTGATAATTGATAATTGATAATTGATAATTGAACATTGATAATTGATTAAGTAAAGCGCCAGCGCAGTGCGATATAACCCCCAATTAAAAAGACTAGGCTTGCGCTGAGTAAATAGAATAAGGGGGGGGTTCGATGCCCCATTTTTAAATCTCCCCAGTGTCGCGGTTTAAAAAATGAACTGACGAGTGATGTGTTTTTGGCTTCAACCAGTTCAAGTTCGCTGCGACTTTTTGGGTTGACTTGTAGTTTTAATATGCCTTCTTTGGCATACGGGTCGGTTGTTAAGATTGATTCAAAAGCCCATCTTTGGATAGTGATTGCGCTTAAGCCATTAGCCAATTGAGATAAAACACTTTGATCTAAATCAACTTGTGGGCGCAACAAGCCTCCAAATAATAATTGGGGGATCATCAGTAAGGGCACTAAAGTCAGGGCGACGCGGTAACTGCTTACAATGCAGGAGATCAATAACCCTAAAGCGGCGGAGACAAAGGCCGCTATCCATAATATTAGCCAAATTTCTATTGTATTGCGGAAGGAGAGTTCTAGTAATTGTGGTACAACGATTATGGATAATAAGCCAGTTTGTAGCCCTAAAATACAGCTTAATACAAAAACTTTTGCGGATAAATAGGGAAAAATAAATAAATAAGAGCGAATTTCTCTTTTTAAAAGCGGTTGCTCTGTGACAATTTCTTTACATGATCCCATGATGCCAAACCAAATACTGGCGGCAATTAATAGAAAATAAACGCTGCCACGTCGCATACTGGCTAAATCGCTAATCAGCTCTATTTCTCCCGATACTTGTAATTTAAAATCAGGTAAAGGGACTTTTTTTTGATCAAAAAAAGGTTCAATTGTTGATCTGATATAGTCATAACGTGTGTCAATATCCGTTTTTTGAGCGAGTTTTTTAGCATATCGATGTAATTTGTCAATATTAATTGTTTTATCGGCTTGTTTTAAGGGTTCTTTCATGACTCCGAAATAATATAATATTCTTGCGGCTTCATCGAAATTCTGTTTATCGCGATCAAAATTATAAAAAGCGACAATAATGAGCATGGCGATTAGGGGCACTTGTAGGATAATTAATGATAAATTGAGTTTATCCGCAAAAAAAACGTGGAAATTGCGTTGTATTAAAATTATCCACTGTGAAAATAATAGGCTAAAAGTTGTTTTTGGGAGACGTTGATGAGGCATTTTGATTGAACGCTGATTTGATTGATTTTTTTTGCAACACAGAGAACACAGAGTACCACAGAGTGCCACAGAGATTTTTAATGATATTATCATGATAAGTACTGAAGCATAAATTTTCGTGTATTTTGAAATGGGGCAACCACAAGGGATTGCCCCTACGCAATGCCATGTAGGGGCAATCCCTTGTGGTTGCCCTTTGCGCTAAAATATCTGTT
>QNEL01000062.1 GCA_003645185.1 Candidatus Parabeggiatoa sp. nov. 3 | reverse complement strand
TATTTTACAACAAAGGGCAACCACAAGGGATTGCCCCTACATGACATTGTGTAGGGGCAATCCCTTGTGGTTGCCCCCTTTCTGTTTTTTTTAAATACCTGAAAATTTATGGTTCAGTACTTAGCCTTTTAACAAACCTGACAGGTTTTTAAAACCTGTCAGGTTTCAGCCTTTTAACAGGTATTTAGCCTTAACGCGGTGCTAAAAAATACATCATTTTTTCTAGGTTGATACGCAAATTCTTATAAATTTCTTTATCATTATTAGGCAATTTACCTAAGCATTGTCTAACCCTGGTATCAAGTTGAAACAGCACTTTTTTGGCTTCAACATCTGTTCGCGCCTTAAATGCGCTTTTAAAATGGGCGCAAATATCGGGTTGCGCTGCCCAAAATGTGGCCGGTATTTCGCGGTGAAAACGAGAAGCTGTCCATAACGAAACGCTCCAACGCCCTAATTCAAAATAATCTGCCCACTGTGTTTTTAACCAATCCGTTTCACTCGTAGAAGGCAAAAGTCGCGTTGGCAACGCCATTTCAGTGTTACCTAATATCGCTTCCCTACCACTCAATAAACCGGCACCATAAGCTTTAGCCGCTTCAGAAGATTGCGCGGTGGGGCCAAAGGCTTGCACATTCGCCTGCTCGCCTTCCCAACGAAAAGACAATTCACGCAATTGCTCTGTTATCTCCTCAGTTTTATTGGCGTAAATCAGTTGATAACTGCTATCAATTTGATTTTCTTGATAAATATTGAAAACTAAGCTCAAGCTCACTGCTAATACAAAAACAGTGGCAAAGGCCCAACCAATATGCCAAGTCAAAACGGTATTTCTGAAATTGATTTTATCAATCCATTTTGTCAAACGCCGTTTTTGAAACCATGACTGCTTTTTCCTAACAGGGCTCACTGGGGGATTTTTTTCTAAACGGGATAAGACGTTTTTGAATATATGTGGATAAGGCATTTCAGAATCATCTTGAATTCTATCTGCATGTGCGAGCAAAGCGGCCCGAAAAATCTGGGCCTCGCGCACTGTTTTCGGATCGGCATCTGCTACCGTTTGCCCGGTGAGCAAATTGATCCTATCTTGATCATCTTTGTTAGACATGATCGGTACTCCTATTATTCAAATATAATAAGGGAATAACTACAAGGATTGTATATATACTCGGCGCGGGAATAAACTTAACTTTTATTTTTTGGCAACCCCAGGTTGCCACCTGGGGCTATTCACATTCAACCCCTTCGGGGTTGTGCGTTTTAATATTTTTATGTTCGATTTTGCACATAATGCTTGTGGGAAACTAAAAGTTAAAATTGTGCCCGCGTGCAGTATAATAAGGAATTTTAGAGCGATTTTATTTCAGGCTGATCTATTCGCTTTTGAAAATGGAAGTCGTACACTTTCTAAAATAAGCTTTAAAATCCTTTTTTATATACAATCCTTGTCGTTATTGGTTTGGCTTTAGAAAAAATGTTAAAGCCCATTCAACAATTCACGACACCGTTGAATAGGTTGGTATTGCTTAAGCTTGGCGCGGCAATCCGACAAATATCGACGTGTCGCATCAGGTGTCCTCCCGATTTCCAAAGCAATCTCCTTTATAGACGCGCCCTGCGCCTGAAATGTGAGGGCCTTTAAACAATTTAAAAAAGAAGCCTTAGAACCATCACGTTCTAATTGTGCTAAAGCCCGTTCAAAACACATTTGGATATCGAGATCATTGTGCGCTTTTTGGGATTGTTCCTTTAATACTTCTTCATAAAGTAAGGCTTCTATCGCCTGATTCTGCGTACAGCCTTCCTCTGTTTTAGTCTCAACTTGACTCATACTCACCGTGCGTGGATTTTGCGCTTTAAGTTCCACTTGTCTGGATTTTCGACGCGCCGCGTCATCATCATAATCCTGATTATCACCCATTTCTTTTATAGGATAATCCTCTCTGCCTTGTTGTCGCCAATAATCAGTTGCGACACTCTTAGTAATCCAATACAGCCAAGTTGAGACACTACAATTTTCCTTAAAGTTATGAATGCTATTAAAAAATTTAATAAAGATATCCTGTAAGACATCATCCACAGCCTCTTCAGGTATGCGGTATTTGGTTATCAGTTGATAACGTAAACTTCTGACATAATGATTATACAAAATGGTAAAACCTTTTTGCCCACCTTTGCGTATATCTTCTAAAGCCGCTTTATCATCCATCGTATATTAATTACCCCTTGTCGGGTGTGCAACGTATTTTGGTTACCCACCGCACCGTCATAAGAACAACGATATAAGCCGTTCAGCCAATCATTGAAATATGGCATCATATCAAACACCGCACTGACAAAAAATGATGAATTGAACCTCACATTTTTATCGTCGTATCGTCTAATAGTCAATAAACCTTAATTTAATTGAATCTCACATTTTTATCATCGTATCGTCTAATAGTCAAAAAACCTTAATTTAATTGAACCTCACATTTTTTGATCAGCTACGTCTAATACTCAATAAAAGAGGAAATGGCTCATTATCCATTTGAAATCATCATAACAGATTAAAAAGCGGTGAAATCCTATTTTTAATTAGGCAACTCGCAAAGAACAATATACCAGTCAGGGGCAACCATGAAGGATTGCTTGTAGGGGCAATCCCTTGTGGTTGCCCTTGGTATATTATTTTTTGCGAGTTGCCTTAGACTATATATACACATATTATTTTCCATTTATTTTTAATAGACAAGAGGAGCATGTCAATATGAAACGATTACCGACAGCGTTAATGGCTGTAGCGATGACAACACTGTTTGCCACTGCAACGTTTGCTGATAGTGAATGGTCACCCAATTTGTTGCAGAAACCGAATGCCGAGGCTGAACTGGATGATGAGTGGGGAGTTTGGAAAGGTGGCTTTAGTCGGTTAAGTTCTTATAACAGTATATTTCCTCACCAGGGAAACTTTCTTTTCAGGTTGGCAGGCACAGTCAAACTCACTCAAAACGTCAATGTTTCTGACTATGCTTCCATTATTGACAACGGTAACGCAGAAGTTAAAATCGGCAGTTGGTTTAGACTGGGCGGTGGTACACCTAAGTGTTCTTTCATAACCCAGTATTATGATGAGGATGCCGCTTATTTAACGGAGGATTCAGAAACCATAGGTTGCGACACTGCAAAATGGACTGAACAGCAAATGTTCAAAACTGTTCCGCCTGGAACAAGGACTATCACCTTTGAAATTCGAGTTATTGTACCAACAGAATGTGAAGGGGGTAGCTATTGGGATATTTTTACACAAAAATATTGTGATGTTCTGTTGGATGATGCTTATTTTCATATCAACTCAACTTCCACTATCACGCCAGACGAGGAGCCCGCCGATGACGATGAGGCGACTTCCAATGAAGAGGATAAGACATCCAGCGAGGATGATGAGACATCCAGTGATACCCCCGCCGGTGCAGCGGCCACAAATGCCAGCTTACATTTCAAAGCGGTTAAGCCACTCTACCAGATCGGTACTCTTGTCGTGATCGATTTGGTAGAAAACCTGCAAGTGGCGACTCGCTTTCACCGGGTTGACTTATGGGTAGCGATTGAATTGCCCGATGGCAATTTGCTCTTTATGACAGAAGATCCGTTTGAGCCCTTTAGCAACAACCCGCAAGCCTTTAAATCGTCTTTAGACACAAGCCAAACCACCCATCAAGTGCTTGAGTTTGAAGTCGTACCCACTCTGTTGAGCGGAAACTATACCTTTTATGCGGTATACGTCAAAGAAGGGCAGAATCCGATGAACAGTTTCTTGGGTGTACGCTCAAACATTGCGATGACAAAGATTATGTTAAGTAATGAGTAATAGGGAACAAACCACATTTTATGCTGGATGGCGTTTATAAAAGCCCCAAGTCTAATCATGACAAGGGGCTTTTTTTGTGTGTGTTATACTAACAGAACATTTTTCCATACTAATCTAAAGGTAATGATGGACAATCCCACTTGCCGTGCCCAATGGCAATAGGCAAGTACTAGAATGATCTTATCGCTATTCAAAGCTATTCATTAACTTATGAGGTGCGATGATGTTACAAACAATCAAAGCTTTCGTAGATACAAACAAGCAAATTCAGCTATTGGAGCCGATTAAATTTGCTCAAAAACAGGCTTTAGTGATTATCTTAAATGACAATTTCGCCCCAACGACGGGTATTGAAGATGTCCTTTTTTTGGAAAAGATTTGTAACAAACAGGAAGATAATGAAACAGGGTTACATTTACAACCAACCATAACTGCTCACCGCAAACTGGAGGCAGAAATGATTGCTGCGCTTAAACAAGATGCTGAGGATCAGGTTTATCAAGCGGAAATAATGGCTTGGGATAGTGTCGTGGGAGATGGGATTAATGCCAAAGAATAACTTAACTTATCAACGAGGTGAAATCCATTGGGTAAGGCTTGAGCCCACTGTTGGGGCAGAAACACAAAAAATTCGCCCCTGTTTAATCGTACAAAATGACATTATGAACCAGTATGGACTCTTGACGATAGTGATACCTTTTCGTTCAGGTTATAAGCAAGCCCCCTATATTGTGAACGTTGAAGCAAGTTCTACTAATGGATTAGATAAAGATAGTTTTATAGATGTGGGACAAATTCGCGCCGTTGATCATAGTCGCATTTTGGGTTTAGTAGGGGAAATAGAAAACCAATACTGGCAACCCATTTACATAGCTGTCAATATTGTTCTAGGATTTTCATTATAGTAGGGTGGGTAGAGCTTCGCTGCCATTAAAGTTAAGCCTAAAAACGTTGTAGGGTGGGTAAAAAATAGGGAACAAACCACATTTTATGCTGGATGGCGTTTATAAAAGCCCCAAGTCTAATCATGACAAGGGGCTTTTTTTTGTGTGTTATACTATACTGCACGCGGGCACAACTTAAACTTTTAAAAAGGGCAAAATATTTAAACCTCAACACAGAGTACACAGAGGAACACAGAGGAACACAGAGGTAAAAGATAAACTTAGAAAAGTTCAGCTTATTCCCGTGTTGAGTATAACAGAACATTTTTCCATACTAATCTAAAGGTAATGAGGGAAAAGATAATGTCGTATGGTCAATTTGAATCTGTTTCAGAAGTGGCTAAGATATTTGATATTGAAGTGAGTGATAATAAACCATTTGTAGATAAATTAGAAATTGAAGTGCCTAATTCAGATTTCAAAAGGATTGAAAAAAAATTAGGTGATGATCTTAACTTCATAAATGAGACGACTATTTGTGAAAGGATAATCAGTCCTATTTTGGAGCTGATATCAGATAATTATGAATCGTTAAAAATTTGGTCGCATGTATCCTACAACGTAGATAAGGAAAAAGGATTGGTTGGTGAGCCTGACTATCTAATTGCACCAAAAACCAAATATGGTGACATGGATGTACCACCTCTTTGTATTATTGAAGCTAAGAAGGATAACTTTGAAGAGGGGTGGACACAAGCTTTAGCTGAAATGGTAGCGACTTCTTTGCAGGGTAGGAATATATGCTACAGTGTAGTTACCACCGGTCACACTTGGGAGTTTGGTAACTTAGAAAATAAGGTATTCACTAGAGAGCAGACGAAATTTTCAGCGACGGTTAATCTGCAAGAGATATTTGATGTACTGAATTGGATGTTTAATATTGCAAAATCTCATCTTGGAAACGAGGAATAAAAAATAAGGGAGAGATATCTGATTAATTGAGTTTTATATTCAGCGACTAGAGAAAACCTGACAGGTTTTGCAAAACCTGTCAGGTTTGGCCTGTGAAATTATTTATCTGAAAGGCTATGTTTTATATTCAGCGATCAGTGTAGGATGGGCAGAGTTTTGCTACACCTAGACATAAACCGACTCATTCATTTCAAAGAATTCAAAGCCCGACAACCTACTGCACTCACTTTTATTGGGCGCATTCCTAAAAAAGCCCCTTGGCTCGTTGAGCCAAGGGGCTTTTTTTACGCCTATCGTAAATCTCAGTTTTAATTGGGTAAATTGAACCTCACATTTTTTTTCATTGCTACGTCTAAGTAAAGCATGTGAGAAAAAATGGGTGAAATGAACCTCACATTTTTTTCGTAGTCACGTCTAAGTAAACTATAGTCTTTCAGAAATTTCACAAAAAAGAAACCAAGTTTCTTTAAGAAACTTAGTTTCTAATAAATTCATAAATCACTGGAGAATCTAGAAAATATGCGCAACACACATAAAACGTCAGTAGGGCGAACTCTCGTTTTCTTGCTGATTGTTTTGGGGGCATTGAAATATGTCAGTGATTCAGCGGATGACGAGTATAACAGTTGGTTTGACAAAGGCTATGCGCTTGCTGAGTCAGGCCAATTTGAACAAGCGATTGAAAGTTATGATAAAGCCTTGCAAATCCAATCCAATGATCACGCGGCTTGGAACAATCGCAGCCTTGCACTCTTCAATTTAGGCCGTTTTAAAGAAGCCCTTGAAAGCAAGCGTAGAGTGGGTAGAGCGACAGCGCAACGAAGTCGCGGAACGCTCAACCCACCAATCTTTAATTATTGTGAGCGATAATCGCTCAATAGGAGACTAACGTTGAATAGGTATTTTCAATACACAAAAATAGGCTTGATTTCGATCAGCATATTATTTTTAGTGAACTGTGGTGGTAATAATGCTTTATCAGATAGTTCATTTCATAAAGACAGTGTGACAATTTCAGGCACAACCATTCCATTAACCTTGGGTGAAGAATCAACAATTAAGGGAATGCTGCAAGAAATTCACAAAAAATTCAAGGATAATGATATTGATGCAATCAAAGATCATATTTATCCCCTCACCCTCACCAAAGGAGTAAAGTATAAAGAAGTAAAGTATAATGGAAACATCGAATGGATAATTGAAGGACTGAAAAATCCTACTACTAATCAATTCATAGACAATGGTTTTAATGAAAAGGGTCTGTTGATAATAATTGACAATGCACATTATTTTACCCCTATAAATGAATTTCCTTCGTTTAATGAATTTCAGCAAGGATTCACTTCCGGTTTTAACGATCCTAATCCAAGCAAACCTTTTATTAATGATTTGCAAAATGATGGGAAAGGTATTTACATTCTCCCATATTCAAGTTCATTTGTTTTAGTATACAAATACAAAGGTGAATTTAAACTTGTTTGGTGGAAAGAAATGTTAGTAGTTGCTAAAGGACTGCTTCGTTCCCCAAAAAAACCCGATTTACACGAAGGCTGGACTAATCGCAGCCTTGCACTCCTGAATTTAGGCCGTTTTAAAGAAGCCCTTGAAAGTGCTGATAAAGCCTTGCAAATAAGACCCGATTTGCCAGAGGCTTGGACTAATCGCAGCGCTGCACTCATCGGTTTAGGCCGTTTTAAAGAGGCCCTTGAAAGTGCTGATAAAGCCTTGCAAATCAAACCAAATTTGCCAGGGGCTTTGACTAATCGCAGCGGTGCACTCATCGGTTTAGGCCGTTTTAAAGAGGCCCTTGCAAGTGCTGATAAAGCTTTGCAATTCAAACCCGATTTTTACATGGCTTGGAACAATCGGGATATTGCACTTCTGAATTTAGGGCGTTTTGAAGAGGCTCTTGAAAGCGTTGACAAAGCTTTGCAAATCAAACCGGATTTTTACATGGCTTGGAACAATCGGGGTATTGCACTTCTGAATTTAGGGCGTTTTGAAGAGGCTCTTGAAAGCGTTGACAAAGCTTTGCAAATCAAACCCGATTTGTCCGAAGCTTGGATCAATCGCAGCGGTGCACTCATGAATTTAGGCCGTTTTAAAGAAGCCCTTGAAAGTGTTGATAAAGCTTTGCAAATCAAACCGGATTTGTACCTGGCTTGGAACAACCGCAGTGGTGCACTCATCAATTTAGGCCGTTTTAAAGAAGCCCTTGAAAGTACTGACAAAGCCTTGCAAATCCAACCAAATTTGCCAGAGGCTTGGACTAGTCGCAGCGTTGCACTCCTGAATTTAGGCCGTTTTAAAGAAGCCCTTGAAAGTACTGACAAAGCCTTGCAAATCCAACCAAATTTTCACATGGCTTGGAACAATCGCGGCATTGCACTCCTGAATTTAGGCCGTTTTGAAGAGGCGCTTGAAAGTGTTGATAAAGCTTTGCAAATCAAACCGGATTTTGAGCAAGCCCTAAAACTTCGTGCTCTTTTGCTGGAAGAACTCAAAAAACCGTAACCTCAAAGCGATTTTTGTCTGGTTCCCAAATTCTATTTGAGAACCAATCTTTCCAAAAATGCGTCTCTACAACAAAGCATGACTTATTGGTATGCTTAACTTTGAAAAGGAAGCAGAAAAGTTGACTCGTAGTTTATCCGTTTATTTCGAGGAGCCAAAGTACGTATTTAGGAGATAACATGAAGCGTTTTACGTTTTTACCACTGATGTTCACCGTTTGGTTCACGATGTCAATCATCAACACGGCTTCGGCGGGGCTGGAGTCAGGATTGAGTATTGTGTTTTGGTTTTTTGTTATATTTGTAGTTTCGTGTTTGATTGTGATAGGCGTGGTATTTGGTTTAATTGCATTTTTTAAATGGTTATTTAGAAGCATTCAATCCAAAATAAAACCAAAAACAAGGTCTTTATTATGGGTTTTATGGGTTTTATTGCTTGTATTTCTACTGATTGCTTATGTTATATCAGTCATAGTGCTTTTGGTAAAACATTTGGGAGTCATATTGTCTTCCGTGATAATATTTATTATTATATTCTTATTCTACATGCTGACAAGGGATGATGATTCAATCAACTATCCTATGCCCAACTTGACTGCCCTTAATCCTTTCGAGATTGCCGCATTACGAGATGGGCGCAAAGGAATTATTCAGACGGCACTTTTTAATCTTTGCCATCTCAAAGAACTATTCATGTTCAAAGCAATCAAAGATCTTAACTTGATGTGATGCGTAGAGTGGGTAGAAAACCCACCGCACCGAAACGAAGTAACGAAGTAAATGAATACGATAATTATTTTGTGGTGAGTTTGGCTACCCACCCAACACTCACTTTTATTGGGCGCATTCCTAAAAAAGCCCCTTGGCTCGTTGAGCCAAGGGGCTTTTTTTATGCCTATCGTAAATCTCAGTTTTAATTGGGTAAATTGAACCTCACATTTTTTTTCATTGCTACGTCTAAGTAAAGCATGTGAGAAAAAATGGGTGAAATGAACCTCACATTTTTTTGGCCGTTACGTCTAAGTCAATAAACCGAGCGGAAAAAATGGGTGAAATGAACCTCACATTTTTTTTCGCGGTTACGTCTAAGTCAATATCTAATAAATCAGGTAACTCAAAGTTTTATTAACAAGGAGATTTTTTACAAACATGAATAAGTTCAAACACAAAGTCCTTGCTTTAAGTATTGTAATGGCGATTTTTGGAACGGCTTATGCCGATGTGAGTGAAGGCGTAGAATTAATCAGGAATGGAGATTTTTCTTCTGGTTTAGAGGCATGGGAAACGGTAGGTAATTATACGGCGAGTATTTCTCCTTATACACCCGATGTTTCTATTGTTGACGACAGCCCCAATTCACAAGCCTTGAAAATTAACGGTGTTTCTGGCAGCAATTATTTTGCGACGGTTAGCCAAGACGTTAATCTGACTTCTTCATTCAGTTCTTTTGATATCTCTTTTGATTGGAAAGTCACTGAAAAAGAGTCACAATATGGCGCTAATTATGTAATGATTCTCTTTTTGAATGAAGAGGATGTCAAAATTGGACAGGTAGCCTATTGGGATACAGGCAGACGTGATGGCCACAGTCTTTCTTATTGGCGTGGTGATTTGGCAAAAAATCAATTCATCGGTGTCAGAAAATATTTAGAGGTTTTTGACTGGGAACGCGTTTCTGTCAATACCTCGGCAATGACTGGAATGGATGCGAGCCAAGTCTCAAAAATAAGCGTTGGTTTTAGCATTCAGAATGATGCTGGTAATGGTGGTGTCATGTTGGTTGACAATTTCTCTGTTATTGGAAAAACGACAACCGGCGACGCAAAATGCCCCCATCGCGCATCCTTTTCAATAAACGACGCTGTTCTGACAATTCCAGCGCTGGATTTCCCTGATAGATTTGGCGATGTGATAACTTACCGTGTTGAAATGTCCTTGGTGGCTGGTGAAGGTTTATTGTTCGCCGTGACGAAGGCCGAACCCATGTTGGTTGACAATTTCTCTGTTATTGGAAAAGCGACAACCGACGCAAAATGCCCCCATCGCGCATCCTTTTCAATAAACGACGCTGTTCTGACAATTCCAGCGGTGGAATTCCCTGATAGATTTGGCGGTGTGATAACTTACCGTGTCGAAATGTCCTTAGTGGCTGGTGAAGGTTTGCTGTTCGCCGTGACGAAGGCCGAACCGGTTCAGTAGTTAGGTAAGGGAATTGGGTTAATTGAACCTCACATTTTTTTTGTAGTTACGTCTATAAAGGTATGGAAAAATTCAATTCATTTTGCTTATTTTTTCTCTGCTAGGTTCGTAGTCACTTACTTAGCATAACACTTGGTAAATCACCCTGATTGACTCAATAAAAGGAGGACAAGAGTATATTTTATGAACAAAATGAGAACGGTTTTTATTATTTGTATCTTCATTGCTTCTATTGGAAAATCTGTTTATGCACAGGATGATTCCAATTCTGCTTTGAAAAAGGGCACTTTTGCTTACATTGTCTATGCACCAACAGCTAAAGGTGGAACAATAGAAGGGTACGAGTTCGATGATACCCACTATCTGGGGCTTGGTTTTGGTAAGATTAATAAACCACGATCATTGGGTTATTACATTGATTTTAAAGCGACGCCGAATATTGTCAATGACAGTGGAAACTCTGATGCCACTTATCGATATCTGATTGCTAATGCTGGCGTGACTTTTAGCCTCACTGATAGCCTTGCCGTTCTGGGTGGAATCGGTTTTTCTATTGAAGATGGTTCTTTTATGAGTTCTGGAGATCTTTATGCCAGCGAAGAAAAGAACTACAACATCAATGTCAATTTAGGTGCGATGTACAACATAACTCAATCATTTGGCGTAGTTGTTGGATATGATACGTCATCTTCAGCGCCAAGTTTCGGTGTGTCATTGAGCTTTTAAGTTCCCAAGATAAATTTTGGACCTTGGAACAAGACGCTGAAGTCCAAAAATTATCACTTGGATCGTTTTAGATAGGGCGACAACTAATCGTTTTGTAAATATGAGTACAACTTAAATTAAAAGTGATCACTTGGTTGGATAACTAACTCAAAGGAGCTATATGATAAACATCAAAAACGTAACTTTATATTCTGTAATGGTTTTAAGTTTTGTAACTATTACTACATCGGTAGCTTATGCAGATAATCTGTTCACTGAATCGGCGAATCGCCAAGGAAAGACAGAAGGCTATCTTATCTTTCAGCCCACGAGTGGTGATTCTATTGGTTCTGACTCTTTCTTTGAACAGAAAACCGATGACACAACATTTATCGGTTTTGGGATGGGGGTTAATGGCAAGAATGGAGGATTAAACCTCAACACAGAATTTGTTTATGGGAGTACCAATATCCTCTATGAATTCAGTGATGGTAGAGGAACAAGTGAAACGGCTAAATCTTGGGATTTAAGTATTTTGGGTGCGAGTCTTAATGCAGACTACAATTTCTTAAAGAGCCGCTTGACACCTTTTTTAACGGCTGGCGTTGGTTGGTATTACTTTTCTTTTGATATACCGGGTGGTTATGACATTCTCCTTGCAGGTTCCGAATTTTCTTACTCAGTAGGTGGCGGTGCCAGATGGGATATTACCGACAAGTTTTTTATGAAGGGGCTGTATAAGATGACATCGACTAGTAGTTTTTCCTTTAATGGAATCAGCCTGAATTTGGGATATGTTTTCTGAGAGAAGCAACGTAGGGTGAAATTCTGATTGAGACAAATATTGTCTCATTAAACTTTGGTGATTTCCCACAACACCGCGTTTAATCTTATCTTTCAAATGTGGGAATTAAGAGGTAAATTTAATGGTAGTAAAAACAATCTCCAAATGGTCAATGTGGCTAGGGTTGGTTGGTATGTCTAGTCTGTTGGCTCCCCCCGTGTTAGCTGATTTGAATGAAGGCTTGGTTGCCTATTATCCTTTTAATGGGAATGCTAATGATGAAAGTGGTAATGGGAATGATGGAACGGTTAATGGGGCTACTGTGACTGTGGATAGATTTGGCAATACGGATAGTGCATATCATTTTAATGGAAACGGTAATGCTACTGATTCAGTTCAATTACCCTATACCATTATCAATGGGCTAATCAATATTACTTCCAGCGTTTGGATCAAAAGCAGTAATAATGAGCAAGCCATATTAAGCGGAGCTGGTGGTGATTCACATAATCAGTATCTTGTTTTTGTGAAGTTAGGCGGAGTTGAGTCATGCATAAAAGACGAGTGTTTTTATGTTGGATCAGTCAATGATGGACAATGGCACAATATTGTTGTAGTACGGGACGGAAGTTCTGGATTTGTTCAAGTTTTTATTGATGGAAATTTGGCAAACGCACAGAATTTACCAGCAGGAATGTTATCAATTGATGCGAATGGTTTTTGGGTTGGTCGTGAGCAAGATTGTGTAGGGGGATGTTTTGAATCTTCTCAAGATTTTCTTGGTGCCATTGACGATATCCGTATTTACAACCGTACTTTATCTCAATCTGAAGTTCAGGAACTTTATCAACTGGGTTCAGTTCCCTCATCAACTTCGACAAAAACATACGAAGACGGTTTGAATGAAGGCATCGCAAAGTGTCAAAATGATCCCGCGTCTTGTGAGATAACGATACCTCCGGAATCTGGTAACTGCTCTGCTGATATTGCCGCTGTCATTGGCGAAGACTTGTCTTTGCACGTTTCCAAAGCCCAATACAACACTTTGACTGGCACCCAAATCTTATGGATTGACTTGACATTCGGTGGAGAAAATGAAGCCGGTGATTTGACGTGGATATTGAGTGATTATGGTGAAGTGAAATAAATTGGCTTTGCTGTGAAATCATTTAGTCAATGTAGGTGGGTAGAGCGACAGCGCAACTTCGTTCTGGAATGCTCAACCCACCATTATGAAAAAGCTCATTTTGATTATAGTTGTTACTTTGTGCCAAAGTACTTATTTACTGACTAAACGAACCTAAAGAGGTTAAACATGAATAGGACATTGCGGTTAAATAAACTACCCACACAGACTGAATCAAGTCTTTCGATGGGTAGATTATTTCCACGCCTTCCCCTTACTGCCACCAAATTCTTAGGCATGTTTTTGCTTGTGACATTTGTCGCGTCATGTGGTCTTAAGCTACACCCAATTCAGGTAAAGAGGGAAGTGGGCCAACTTAATTTGGAGTATGAATTACCTCATCAACAACGGCAGACACAATACGTTATTGCTATTGTGAAACCTGAGTTTGCTGAACAGCAAGCTGAACAAGGGCCTCGCCCTACTAGTGCGTTTGAAGCAGCAATGCTTCAACAGGCTAAAATGAATCAGAAAGAAGTGCGCCTTGGTTATGATTTTTCCAAAAAGTTCCATGGAAATTACAAAGCTCGTCTAATTGATGCGATGATGGATTCTTTGCAAGAACTTTTTTCCAAAAAAGGTTTTAGAACAAAAGGGCCTTATGCCACTTTTGATGAGATCACTTACGTGGACAAAAAAACCATTTACCTTGCGAGCATTCCAAGTATCAAGCTCTATTTCGATGATAAGATAACCCAGCAAGCGTGTTCTCGGAAGTATTGTACCAAAGAGGGAGAAATCCAAATTACAGGTGAGTTAATTTACAAACTTATCGAACCACTGACTGGACAAACCATGTCAAATCACCGCATCAATTTGTCTAACTTTGGTATTTCTAGAACCTATAAACATCAACATCTAACTGAGAGTGGTGATATTGGTACTCTTTCAGATGACCATCCAGTATTGCTCACTAATACAGATAAGGTTTTAGTGGAAGCAATCAATGAATTTTTTGCCAAAGCGATGGACAAACTTCATAAGCTGATTTCTCGTGAAGAAATCATCAGTTTTGCCGGTGATGTCAAACAACTTAAGAAAACAAAGCGTTTTTGAGAAAAAAATGGTGGGTGCAACGAAGTTCTACCCACCCTACGATTAATCATTCTTTAATCAAAAGGAGGTTAACATTAACCGGTATTTTCAATACACAAAAATAGGCTTGATTTCGTTCAGCCTATTGTTGTTAGTGAACTGCGGGGGTGATGACAGTGACGGGGGGGATGGTGGTGGCTACCATATCAAATCATTTTCCATTGAGGGCAGTTTTCCGTCTTCTACAGGGCAGTTCGTCCCTATTAACTCTGGTGTGAATAACGGACAATTCAGGGTATCTTGGAAAACGACTGCCAATGAGCTGTATCGTGTTCGTCTGTTATTACACAATAATGATGTCCTGACAGAAGAAGAAAGCGGGTTAATGCTTTACCAAAATAACTGTAATATGGGTAATTTGGGTCAAGATGATGTCTGTGGCAGTAGCTTCGTCCGAAGCTGTCAGTTTTCAAACGACAATACGGTGCGTTGTGGCACAAAAAAAACAAATATCACAAGGTTTTTAGATCAAATCCCAAAAAGGGCTTATATGATCCTTAAAATCTGTGGTGGTGGACTCTCTTATGATGACTGTGACACCAAATCTGTAGAAATAGAGTTTCAATAGTAAAGCATTGGTGGTAGGGCAATGGCACAACTATGCCCAAACCACCCTTTTTTCATCATTGATAAAAGCAAACACACAAGTTTGCCTCTATTAATATTCTGTGTTTTTGTCGGGACGATATTACGTTTGCCTAAAGGCGAGGGAATCGATAACTCCCAAGGAGAAATCATGAAACTGCAACAAACTTTGACCAGTATGAGTGTGCAATTCTTAGCACCAACAATACTTGTGTTAGGACTAACGGGCTGTGATGGAGATGATGGCAGCGATGGACTCAATTCATTGGTTAAGTTAACCGAATTGAGTGTTGGTAGCTATGAGTGCCCTGATGGTGGACAATTGATTAAATCGGGTTTAGATAGCAACAGTAATAACGTGTTGGAGGATAATGAAGTCAGCAGTGAAACGGCCATTTGTAAGGGTGAGTCTGGTACTGTTAGTGCTAACCCAGTCAAAGTCGTTTCTACCAGCAACCATGAGATTTTTGTTCCTAACGGCTATAAAGAATTAGCAGCGGGAGCGGTTCCTCAAGGTGATTACGAAGGAACTCTTTTGTTTGGCGGATTAGCAGCGGCTTCTGGCGTTGAGGAGATTGCGGCCTTTGTAGTACAACGCCCGACTCTAGGCGCGGGTAGTAACGCAAGTTTGGTATTGCAGAGTTTGCGGAATACGTTGTCGTCCATGGGAATCCAATTGTCTAATGTGGCTACGGAAAAGCTGTCTGGTGCCACCATGCGCTCCAATGATAGAATACGGTTAAGTACCTCATTAACCGCGAATGCCCTTAATAACCTGATATTTGAACAGTTGGGTGGTAATATTGCGGGTGCCCAGTTCACCAATCTACCGGCTGATAATCCCCAAGCCGCCCAAGTGCAGGAATTCCGTTGCTTGCTTACCGTGCAATATTTTAGTGAACAGGATATTGTCGTCACCTCTGCGGTTATTCGAGAAAGTGAGTTGGCAAATTATGAAGCATTGGTGGAAGGTCTCGGTGATGGTAGCAATGTCGGGAACAGAGGTTCTCAACGTCGTGCCGGCGCGGATCAGTTTGAGGTTCAGGGTTCCAGTAATAAAGCTGATTTTCTCTGGGTGGTTGACAACTCGATCAGTATGGCTGATAAGCAACAAGCGGTTGCGAATGCTGGTACAGAGTTCTCTAATCGAGTAAAGAACGCCAATCTTGATTTTCAGGTGGGCGTGATTACTACAGATAGTGCTCAACTTCGAGGTACGGGGTTTACTTTGGATATTACCCAGTTTCAAGTGGATGTTGTGGCAGGTATAAGTGGTAGTACTACAGAAACTGGGATATGGTTTGCCGAGCAAAGCCTGCAATCGGCCACGTTAGGCGATTCCTCTAATGGTAGCGTGACTTCATTAGGAGTGCCTAGAACGGGAGCCAGTTTGAGTGTCATTATTTTGAGCGACGAAGAAAGTCAATACACGAGTCGGTCAAGTGTCGCTTTCGATGAGACTAATAATCTATTCATCGATAGGGGATATATGGTTTACGCCATAGTTGATCCTGCTTATGCCCAATCTAGCCAATATGATAATTTGGCTCTAAATACTGGCGGAACAATCGGGGATATCACCGATCTATCCGGTATTCCTGCGATTATCCAGCAAATTGTCGATAGGGCCGGTGGCATGACACCGTTTATCTTGGCCCATCAACCAATCAGCAGCACTCTTGTGGTTGGGATCAATGGAAAGGAAGTCTCGCATGCATCCGTCGACGGTTGGCAATACTTCCCCAATAGCAATACTATCGCTTTCTTCGGTAATGCCATGCCACAAACAGGAGATACTGTACAAGTGACTTACGAGTACATCGAAACATAACGCCATAAGTCTACTCCGTAAGACAACGTTTTGTCAGAGGTCAAAAACCTGCCAGGTTTGGCAAACCTGGCAGGTTTGGCACGAAACTTTTCTGGGCAACTATAGTGAAATACAAATCAACCGATATTTTGTCAACAAATTTATTCCCTTTAAAAAATGTGTATTTTATGAATTCAAAATACCAGAAAATTTTTGGCGAGCGAAAGTACTTGATGGGGATTTTCCATCATTGATAAGGGCGAACACACCAGTTTGCCCCCTACGAAAATATGAGAGGTGAAATTGATTAAGATGAAGAAAAGAATGACGACACACACCTTGAAAACAACACTGAGTATTTTATGCACAGTGAGTTTTCTAAGTGGATGCTTAGCAACGCAAGAAGTTAAGGTGGATGCTGAGCCTTCCTCTATGGAACGAATTACCAATGGAGCACAACCGCTTCTTACCAGTGGGGAACCACTTCCGTCTAGGATACAAGTTCAGTCAGTGACACAACTTCAGCCTAGGGAAAAACGTGAATCCAATACACAGTCGAAAGAAGAACTTCAGTTGATGTATATGATCTACCTCAAAAGAGAGGGGTATTTACCTGAAATGGACTCTGACGGCGATATCAGATTCAAAAAAGAAGGGCATATCTATTTGATAGATGTCAGAGCGCAAGCCGACGATCCTCAATACCTCCGTATTATCTTTCCTAATTTCTGGAGTATAGATAATGATATTGAAAGACTGGAGGTTTTGGCAGCGGCGGATTATGTCAATTCTACCCTAAAAGTAGTGAAAGTTTATACCGTCAAAAACAACACTTGGGCTGTGATTGAGATATTTATTTCAAATCAAGAAGATTTTAAGGATATCTTTTCCCGCATTATGTCTGTTCTTTCTGGTGGCGTTGAACGTTTTGCAACAAAAATGAGAGAAATCAGAAAGCAAAAAATATGAGAGAAATCAGAAAGCAAAAAATCTGATTGATTTCTTTTTTGGAGCGACTTTTGTTGATGCCGATAACCGTGTCATTTAATGCGTTGAATTCGTTAATTCGTTGTACTGCATTAACGGCTATCAAGTACAACGGATTGGGGGAATAAACGGATTGATTTTTGCTAGACTTTGAATCACTGACTCGTACCTTGAAGTGACTTTAATAAACGGATTGATTTGGGTGTGATGCACACAACCAGCCTAACAAATTCAATAAACCAGATGACGCAATCCGTTCAATCCCTAAACGAAGTAACGGTGCGAAGTGGAGTCAATCCGTTCGACTATTCACGGGGGTTACAAACTTGTGTGTGAAATATAAACCTATTTTTATTCCAAATGGGGGATGGTGGGCAAGCGGGCGGTGAATATATGGCTTTGTATTAAGTTCATTGCCGCCCGCTTACCCACCCTACAAATATTGGGTGAAAAATAGAAAGATACATAAATTTAACATTATTGATATTAAATTTTAGTACAGCAACAGTTCATCTTTAAATGGGATAAAGGGGATAAAGTCTTATGAAACCATTATTATGGGCAATTGCCATTGCCTCACTGACAGTCTATTTCAGCGGTTGTGCGAGTATAAATGAGTGGGTAGCCAAAATGGAGGAAAGAACCTACAACAGTTATGCCAATCAAGCTTTGGTGAAATGGTATCGAAATCAATTCTTACCCAAAATGAATGAACTCAGAAAAAATTCCGACTACGGGATGTATGTTGTTGAACAGATCAACCCCGAATTTTTGGGCGTTAAAATCGACTACACTGAAGAAATGAACTACAATTATCACCATGATTATGCCCATGTTCACAATAATAGCCTTAACTGGTACAAGCAATATGTCCAAAAACAAGGCGGTTCGATTCAAGGATATAAGCCGGCATTGGCAAAAGCGATTGTTAAAGTAGCTGACTTAAGGATGATTGATAGGCATAATCTGCGCAGTTGCCATTTTGAAAGAACCTTCATTGCTAAAGTGAACGCTGAACTTGATTCTGCCTTTCTTGATGTGACTTGCTACTATCCACATCCAATCATTAGTGAACGCAATGTGAATAGCACTTTTGGTTGGATTGCTGTTTTGGACGCGCCAATTCTACGTCAAGCTTTAGATCGACTCCCTAATTCATTGCTTATGGAAACACAGATTAATTATTAATTAAGTGAAAAAACCTGACAGGTTTTAAAAACCTGTCAGGTTTATCCAGTAACTCACTATTGTTTTTCCTTCAATCCTATCCCTATCAAATCGTGCTTGAGGCTTTTTGCGGTGATTAAATACGATATAATACCCTTCCGTAACCCCTTCTAATTTCAAATACTTAGCGAGTTGACGTTTGCCAGCTTGGTAGGATTTTTGGCCTTCCCATATCTTGGTTTCTACGATATATTTGTCGCCTTGGTGAAGTCGGATTAAATCCATTCGCCCACGCCCTGTGCGAACTTCTGGATACATAAAACCGCGCATTTGGCGCACAAATTGATCAAGATAGGCAAAGAATTTTCCCTTCAGAAATTAAATAATCTAAAAAACCGGCATCGGTGTCTTCGGGCAGATATTGTCGTTTCAATCCATTTATAAGCGGCCAGTTTGCATAATGCAACGCGATAAATCGGATTCGCTATCTCACAAAAGCCATCCTCTCCCGCCTTTAAAATCCCATAAGTCACTAATTCACTGATATAGTCATTATGCAGATTAAAAGGTATACCTGTCTTTTCACGAAAATCGCGCAGAAAGCAAAATAAATTTTGCACTCCATTCGCTGCGAAAGCAAAATAAATTTTGCACTCCATTCGCTGCGAAAACAAAATAAATTTGGAACGAAAATCGCGCTGAAAGCAAAATAAATGGTTTGCGATTCATAAAAGTCTTCATCTAGCGTGATCTGTCCAACGTGCGTCGTTGATATTATGTAGGCCATGCGGCCCGTTGATCGTCATGGCTAAACGGCTTGGGGTGTGGCAAGTGTGACACTCGATAAGTGTGCCAGTATGGCCTTGTAGTTGGGTAGCCGTTAAATTATCATTAGCATCGGTATCGGGATTTGGCCAGAGGGCATGAGGGCCGCCATGACAACCTTCACAAGTTATTCAACCCTGTCAAAAATGAAAACTGAACAAATAGTGTTCAAATGATTTTCAATCAGGATTGTTTTATAACGTGATCTATTGGGGCCGGCAACAAAAACACGTTACCGGCCCCCTACATTGATTGGTGGGCAACAATCTTTACCCACCCGACATTGATTGGTGGGCAACAAAAACACGTTGCCCACCCTACATTGATCTAAACTAACTGATATGTCGCATCACCATCATCATCACCATGCCGCTTCCAATATCAAAGTGGTTTTTTTTCTCAATTTATCTTTTACTTTGTTGGAAATCGTGGGGGGAATATGGACTAATAGTGTGGCTATTTTGTCAGATGCTGTGCATGATTTGGGCGATTCGGTGGCATTGGGGCTGTCGTGGTATTTCGCTAATGTGAGTCAAAAAAAACGGGATAGTCACTTTTCGTATGGCTATAAACGTTTTTCACTGCTTGGCGCTTTGATCAGCAGTTTCATTTTATTAGTGGGTTCTACCCTGATTTTATTTGAAGCGATTCCGCGCCTTATTCATCCTGAAACGGTTCATGTGAATGGCATGATTTTGTTGGCGATTTTGGGTGTTTTGGTGAATGGGGCGGCCGTGTTGAAACTACGGCGCGGTGAGACGCAAAATGAGCGGGTGGTGAGGCTGCATTTGCTGGAAGATGTGTTCGGGTGGTTCGCCGTATTGATTGCTGGGATCGTGATGCTGTTTGTCAATTTACCGGTGTTGGATCCCATTTTGTCGGTGGGTATTACTCTTTATATTTTATGGCATGTTTTTAAAAATCTGCGCGAAACTGTGAATGTCTTTTTGCAAGCGATTCCAGCGAATATGAATGTGGAGCAATTGGAAGCTATGCTGATCGAAAAGTTGCCTATTCAGTCTATTCACGATTGGCATTTATGGACTATGGATGGTGAATATCATGTGCTATCATGCCATGTGGTAGTCGCTGACAATCTGCCCTCAAAAGACATCATTGATCTTAAAACACAAATTCGTGAGTTACTCAAGCAGTATAATATACAACATTTGACGATTGAGGTTGAGTACGAAAATGAGTGTTGTGAGTTAGTCAATTGTTGAGGTTTTTCATTACCAGACTCGTTAATCATAACGACAAGGATTATTTATGAAGGGATGATATCGAGGTGAGGATTCGGTTTTATCCTGATTATAACGGATTTTGGGGAGGGCCATTTTTTATGAATTGTTAATTATGAATTGTTAATTGAGAATTGTAATTTATCACGGTCGTTATTTAGAGTAACTGATTGTTTTTTAATGATAAATCAATAAGCCACCGATCACTTAAAAACCCTAAATAAAATAACATATTGATCCAAAATGACTCTTTCAAAAATACTCAAACCATACCTCATGCTTTGAAATACGTGCCTCCCCAAAATCCGTTATAATCAGGTTTTATCCTTTTTTATATACTAAGGAATGAGAATTAAATAACTTTCCCATTTTCATGTGAACAAGGCTCAACTAATGGGTTGCTCAAAAAATGCACACATTATTTAATTCCCATTCCTAAATTATCCGTTTCTTTCTTGTAGGGTGGGTAACGGGTTTTTGTTGCCCACCATTCCCTGAATAAAAAACGGCTATAATTATCCGTTTCTTTCTTGTAGGGTGGGTAACGGGTTTTTGTTGCCCACCATTTCCCTAAAGTCTAGATTTTTAAATGTGCCGTCAGGTAATAACAATGGAGAAGTTGAATGAAACATATCCTTTTTTTAGTGATGGGTATTTGTTTGCTCTTAATCGCTTTTTTTTACGAGCCGCTTTACGCCCTATTTCCGGGCTTTTTTGAACCGATTTACCAACTTATCAAGGATATCGGTATAGACATTTTCTATATCACAGGCACTATCGCTTTGATTCTAGGCGTGTTTTCATGGCTACCAACGTGGATAAGTCTCTTATTATTTATTGTGTTAGGGGTTGCAGGTGGTTACTATCTGATGGATAAGAATGTTTCCATTAAAATAGGTGAGCAAGAGATTATAGTTGTCCCTTAATAAAATAAGCTAAGTCCTTGATTTTATTAATTTTTGTATTTCTTAGGCCAATGGGTTATGGGATGAGGGGACAAGTCTAGTCTGTAAAGGTTTGCCATTGAAAACGTCGTTAAACAGTCACCATTCCTGCCTCCGGGCCTGTTTTTAGGGTACTGTTTCAAAACGCGCTTAATTGTTCGTGCGCTTTTGCTTGACACCGATTCTCATCAGTGATTCACTATTTATTAAGTAAAAGTAAATTTAATGTTTTATTGGGAGTTTTATGTTTTGATCACTGTCTATTTTCCACTGAAGTCGGCAGTTGTACAATAAATAGACTCCCTTTGCACCATTGACTTTCTACTTCAATATAACCTCCCATCATCTGACAAAACTGTTGACAAATGGTTAGCCCTAAGCCTGTTCCCCCATATTGACGAGTAGTTGAATTATCGGCTTGATTAAAGGATTCAAAAATATCTTTTAATTTTTCCTTCTCAATTCCAATGCCGGTATCGGCGACTTTAAAAGTAAACCATTCTGGTGTGCGACTGACGCTTAGGGTAATGATGCCTTGTTTGGTAAATTTTCCCGCATTATGAAGTAAATTTTGTAGGATCTGTTGAACTTTAGTGGAATCCGCATACATGGTACCCATATCTTCAGTTATTATGATCTCCAAATGATTGTCTTCAAGGGCTGGTTGTGTCAAAGTAACAACCTCTTTGATTAACTGATTAACTTCAAACTCTGCTAGAGTGATATCCATTTTTTCAGCTTCTATTTTAGTAATATCCAATATATCACTGATAATGCTTAATAATTGCTTACCTGCTGTTTCAATATTTTCAAGACATGAAATAATTTCTTGATATTCCATATCTTGTGCCTCTTCTCGCAGCATATCACTGTAACCAATAATAGCATTCAAGGGGGTACGAAGTTCATGGCTCATGTTAGCTAAAAAGGTGCTTTTAGCACGGTTAGCATTTTCCGCCATTGTTTTGGCTTGTTCTGCCGATTCTTTGGCGAGTCGTAGAGCGGTTTCTGCCTTTTTTTGCTCGGTGATGTCAGTCGCATTAGTCCAAATGAAAGGTTTATCGTTATGGGGAACAATCAAGCCCGACAATCTAATTGGTACGAGATATCCCTCTTTGTGAACATATTCTGTCTCAAAGGGCCCGTATCTTCCCGTCGTTTCCAATAATGCCAATTGTTTTTCGTAAACCCCTCTATACGGTATCAGTTTCCAAAAATTGATTTTCAACGCTTCTTCCACAGAATAGCCTATAATGTTAGCGTATGCGGGATTGATGTCAATAAGGTTCCCATCCATCTGGCTTAATGCTAAACCAATAGGCGATTCTTTAATTAAGGTGCGAGTGTATGTCTCACTTTCACGTAATGCGGCTTCTACTCGTTTGCGTTCTTGTATTTCATTTAGTAACTGTTTGTTTTTTTCTTTTAGCTCATAAGTTCGTTTAGCGACTTCACTTTCGAGTATATCATGCATTTCCACTAATTGATTTTCAAACACATCACCATGCTCTGCAATCGTTTCCAGCGAAATTTCCAAATGTACTTTTTCTTTCGACAATACGCTCACTTGCTGGCGCAGTTCATTAACTTCTATCAGTAGTTGTGCCTTTGAAATTTGCTCTTGATCATTGCACACATCTAGCAATTGACGTTCAAACGCATCCTCATGCTCTGCAATCGCTTCCAGCGAAATTTCTAAACGAGTTTTTTCTTTTGATAAAGTGGCCACTTGCTGGCGCAATCTATTTAATTCTA
This sequence comes from Candidatus Parabeggiatoa sp. nov. 3, assembly GCA_003645185.1. GTDB lineage: Bacteria > Pseudomonadota > Gammaproteobacteria > Beggiatoales > Beggiatoaceae > Parabeggiatoa. The sequence goes on along the minus strand of QNEL01000062.1, from coordinate 187 downwards.
ATAGCAATTGTGCATTTGATATTTGCTCTTTAAGCATAACCTCAATCTCTGAATGGTGTATGAGTAAAATAGTTATCCCTAACCGTTTTGTTGGTAACATTTAATGAAAGTACCATTCCTCGTAGGGTGGGTAGCGTCTTTTTGCTGCCCACCATCTAACTTTTTACTATCCAACTTTTCGAAAGTC
>QNEL01000061.1 GCA_003645185.1 Candidatus Parabeggiatoa sp. nov. 3 | reverse complement strand
GAACACGTAGGTTCGCCCCTACGAGCGTGTGTGTAGGGGCGAACCTGGGGTGTGTCTGTTCAGGTACGGGATGACTTTTTTTTCACCCAAGATTTGTAGGGTGGGTAAACGGGCGGCAATGAACTTAATATACACCCAGATTTCACCGCCCGTTTGCCCACCATTCCTCCTTTTCCGAATAAAAATAGGGTGAAAAAATGAACCAAGAAATGTGTTTATATTTAACACCCCCAGGGCGAACCTGCGTGTTCGCCCACATGAAAATTATCTGAAAATATATAGCCTTTCAGTCCAAAAAAGACTGTAAGTGATACGTCTGATTGCAATCTTGTTCCGTCACCTGCAAACCGTTTCTGTCAGTAAAAATAACCGTGTTTCGTTTTATCATACCCTTAGTTAGAGTCTGTCGAGAAGAAAACAAAAGTCCCCGAAATTGTAGCTTATCCAGACTATGACTACAGGTATAGTACAATTTGATACGCGCAATAATAAATTGAAAAAAAACCTGTGCCGCACGAAGTTGCTTGAGATAAGTCCCTGGATTACCTGATTTTAACTCAATCAGAAAAACATAAACTTGTTGGTTCTTCTGACAAACCAAAAAGGCATCATTTTTACTGCAAACGCCCGTTTTTTCTGGGTTAAAAAAGGGAAAAATCGGATCGTTTTCACCTGCGTGATTGATCAATGGAAAAACAAAAAGAGGGCACAGATTGTTTCATTTTGATTTCCACCCAACGACAAGTCGCATGAGCTTGATCTTCTGTTATACGGACTTTGCCAGTCTGGATGGGGAGGTGAAACGCTTGGGCAATTAAATCGGGTAATAATTTAACCAAAGGCTTTTGTTCAGACATCGGCTTCCTGCTCCTCTAGTTCTTCCTGTATCGTATAGTAAATATCGTGGGAAGATTGATTCAGGCTTCCGATGACCTTATCGAAAGTCTCTGCAATAATGCCTTCATCCGGGATGAATTGAAGTGGCGTAATCTTATTGTGATCAAATAGATAAGCGGAAATGTCGCGACGATCCAAAGCGTCAGTTGGTGCGTAACCGTATTTTTGCTTCAATTCAGCAGATTGACGGAAATCCCGGTTAAATAAAATTAAATTATTTAATTCCCGAACAAAATAATCACTGTGGGTACTGACAATAATCTTCAAGCCGGCATTAACCAGTGCGACTAAAATCCTAACGATAGTGCGCTGATTTTCGGGGTGCAAGTTCAATTCCGGCTCATCAATCATCAGACAATCCCCTTTCTGTGCCAAATGATTGAGATAAAAAACTAAACCAAAAAACGTTTTCACGGTAGAAGAGGTAAAGTGCAATGGCATCTTTTTTTGCCCACTATTATGGGGTAAAAAATAAACCTCTCCATGCTCAGAAACCTCATATTGACCTTTCAGGATTTTGTTCTCTATCTCCTGAGCCGTTGCACAAAACTGACCTTTATATTGTTTAACGGCATCTAAGCTGTTTAGAAATTCAAGATAATCAGAAACAGGCTCTGCATAGCGAGCTGCCACAATGTCTTGTAAGACAGCCATCGCATTGAACTGATCTTTTTGTGCTTGATGCAAAAGCCGGTTACGAATGCTGGATAATTCCTTAAAAAACAGATTAAGTCCGCTACGCTCAGCGGGCAGTAAAAAACAACGGCGCGAGATGTGAGAAAAGATCAGTTTCACAATGTGGGCAGAAATAAAAGCGATTAAAATCTCTTGAGGCAGGTTAGTTTCCCGCAAACTGAGCGTGAGTTTAGTTTGATTGGCCGCTTTTTCAATATATAAAAACCACTCTTTTTCCTTACCCAAGCTTAATTTGGTTTTGCACTCATTGTCTATGGCACGTTGCAACAAGACATCCCGATCCAAAGTCAGCTTGATTTGGGTATTTGAAAACTCAGACACATCTACACTGAATAAGCGAGGCAATTGTTTATGAAAACTCTCCTCTATTTGTCGAATCATGCTATCAAAGTGTTGCGCCATGAGATCACGCAAATCGACTTGATAAACGTTTTTTTCGGCCAATTGACGCAAAACGTCTGGTAAAAAATCAAAATAGACTTCAAAATGCTTATTCAGCAAACCATACAAAGAATACATCGCATACGTTTTGCCGGTATTATTGGGCCCACATAATAGGGTGAAATCATTCAGATTGATTTCTCCTTGATTGATGGGCCCCAGTTGCTCAAAATAAATATTCATATCATTACTCCTACGATTTTTATATACTCTTCACCAAATGCGAAACGTTTTTATCGTGCCTCATATTCTCTGTGGCACTCTGTGCTACTCTGTGTTCTCTGTGTTGAAAAAGCTATATTAAAGCCTTTTCCAAAATCACACGAATTTTGGCCTCTGCAATATCAGGCCCTTCATTTTCGCTTAATTGATTGATTTGTTCTTGATGATCACTCAGCAAAGCGCCTACTTGTTGCACGCCTGCCTGAAACGCTTCTTCAAAACCAATAGAGAAATCCGATGCGGAATCAAGCTTTTCCATACCTAAACCGATTGCCAACACATTTTCAACCACTTTATACCCCCCTTGAAGATATTTTTTACCCACTTCTTGTTCAGTTTCGACAACCACGGGCACTTTCCGAGTGATCTTTTCTCTCATTTCTTTCAGGCCCATAAAACGCTCTTCTATGCGCGTGATGATTTTAGTTCTCACTTGAGCGACTTTTTCCTTTTTATAGAAATCAGGATTAAAGTCATCGATGATATTATCAGCCATCATTTTTTTGTCGCTTCTCAAACCTAAGGCAGTTCCGGCCATTTGCGCCAACCAAATCGGTGAAGTCACGCCAACTGCCGCAATTTCTGATAAAGTCGTCAAAAAACGCGAAGTCCCAGAACGTTTCACCAGAACCGTTTCAGTATAATATTCAGGCCTTTGCTCCGTGACTTCCACTTCTTCAATTTTCGGTTCATATTTAACGACTTCATCACTGGTGACTTCTTGCTCTTCCACATCCTTAACTTTCACTTTAATGGCTTGCTCACGCGCTCGTTTTGTTTCCCTAGCCAAACGTTCAACCAGTGCAGACATTTCAGTTGTCTCCTTAGCCCCCTGATTTCTGAGATTAAAAACCCTGATGCTATAGTCACAAATTGCCGCATAAGCTTCTCGTAAAAGGCCTTTTCCAATCGACGTATCAACCGGATAAGTGGCTAAGCGACTAGCAATCTGAATCAGTAATTGCCGATATCGACGACTACGCTCTTGATAAGCAATCTGCTTGAGTTCAGCTTTCAAGACTTGCTGTATATTACCAATCTTTTCAGCGGGTAAGATTTGGCACATCAGTTCAGTCATTTGATGGAGGCCCGTACCGCGCAAGGCATCAATCTCAACAATAGGAGGAATCGTGTTGTAAAACCGCTGATAAATCTGGGTAAGATGTCGTTGCACATCTTCAATTTCTTGTGGTGTCGGTTTAAGCGTGCCATCGGGATGATGATAGAGATTCAGAGCAAAGATCACTTTATTATTTTGAGAATGCAGTTGTTGTGCTTTCAGAAGCGCGCTCAAATAGCTGCGATCTTCACGGATAAATTGCCCATGTGGCGCAACGACATAAAGAATAATATCAGGCCCGACATACAGTTGATTAGCAGGCGCTTGCCAATGTGCAAGAGTTGGATTGTGATCTTTAACCAAAATCGGTTTCACATGTGGCGGGTTAGAAAAATCCAGTATCGTTATCTCCTCAATAGGCACAACGCCCATACTATGATCATCAATTTGAGGTATGCATAAAGCGGCTCGATTAATGTTTTCAAGATTTTCATCACTACCAATGCCGGGTAAATCATAATAACGTAAATTGCTTTTTAACGCGACATATTGCACAGCGCGGGTACAATCCATATAACCATGCGTTTCCATAATAGGTGCCTCAACAGGCGAAGCTAACAGACTGTTTCCCAAAGAGGTTTTGCCCGCACCAGTTCGGCCTGTGGCATATAAATTAACCGGTAAAGCATATATATAATTTTCTCTGATTTTGTTCCAGAATCAATTGCTTATCCGTTAAATGCTTTAAATCTAACTTACGGAAGTTCAGCATTTTTAACACATCAGGCTGATCTTGAAAGAGGCCTTTCAGAGTTTGTAAAGCACGGGTATCATTGAACATATTTTATTATTTTAGGGTTAATTTTTTTCGTTTGGATTAAATACAAAAAAGGGCTTGCGCGTGGATGTTTCGTAGGGTGGGTAAGCGGGCGAGATTAAACTCAATACAAACCCAGATTTCACCGCCCGCTTGCCCACCATGTTAGTTTCCCCTTTAAAAATAGGCAACACCTTTAAACCAGCCCGCCTTAGAAAATCAATAGTTTAGGAATTCCCCTACAACGGTAGGTATTTTACGCAAAAGCTATATATAATCTATTTTGTTGATTGATCAGCGTGAATCAGTTTAATCAGTCAAATCAGCGTTCTATCCTTTCCGCATCAACGAGCTATTTTCACATGTTCAATTTTATTAAGAATGATCACGAAATCACTTCCCGTTTTGTTAAATTTTAACTTTAAGGGCAAACACTTTCGGTACGCCCCTACGAGCGTACGTTGGGGCAAAGCTGGGGTGTTTTTTCACCCTATTTTTATTCCCTGAAGTGGGATGGTGGGCAAGCGGGCGGTGAAATCTGGGTTTATATTGAGTTCATTGGCGCTAAGCGATCCCACCCTACAAATCGAGGTTGAAAAAAAAATAGCCAAAATCCATGAACAGACACACCCCAGGGGTCAGAGTCAAATTAATGTGATATAATAAATATTTCAAAAATACTTAAACTGCCCTTTTTTTCTGTGATTGACATAATCTGTCACACGAACTCTTTTTTTGAACTTCTACACATTTCGTTAGGAACATCCCTATGTACTTTGAACTAAAAAATATTGGTGCTATCAAAAATGCCAAGATAGAACTTGGTCAATTGACGGTGGTTTGTGGAAAAAATAACACTGGCAAAACTTATATTACCTATTCAATCTATGGTTTTTTGTATGAAAAATTTGAACTCTTGACAAAAGCATGGGCAGATATTCATAAATTAGAAAATATTTCTGATGAAGAAAAGTTAAAGCGTTTTAACAAACAATTAAGCACACTTTATAGTCAACAGTTGTGTCATATTTTTAATGTCAATCCAGATGAATTTGCTGATTCTGAATTTCAGATTGACCGAGATAATATTAATACTGATAAGAGTCAGAAATCTTTAGACTCATTTATTGAATCTTGTTTAGAAGAACGTTCTAGTCCCTTTATCGCGTCGGCGGAAAGAACTGGGATTCAATTATTCCAAAAAGAATTGGATAAACATAAAAACGAATTAATCAAAAAATTGACTAAAACTCGTGATTTCAGTTTATTAGAAGAAAGTCTTGCTCGTTTTGCCTTGCCAATTGAAAGGAATATTACTTTTGCGCGCGATTATGATAATGTCATTAAATCAAATAGTTTTTTAAAACAAGACTATCCAGGATTAGTGACTTATATTGAGGATATGTTGAGAGTCCAATATGAAATCATAGATGGACACAAAATTGTGAGAGATAAAACAACCCATAAAGCCTTGCCTTATTACATGGCTTCCACCTCAGTTCGGGCTTTATTTGATTTACATCTTTGGCTCAAACACTTCGCCGAAAAAGGCGATATTTTATTTATTGATGAACCTGAACTCAATTTGCATCCCGAAAATCAAATCAAAATCGCTCGTTTGTTGGTGAATTTAGTGAATGCGGGTATCAAAGTATTTATCACAACGCATAGCGATTATATTATCAAGGAACTTAATAATTTATTGATGTTCGCCAACGAGTTTCCTGAAAAATCAAAGCTTATGGAGCAACATGGTTATACACCCAATGATATTTTACAGGCTCAAGATTTGAAAGCTTATATTACTGATATAGAGGGGAGCGTTTCAGAAGTTGAAACAGATGAATATGGTATGATACAAAGCGGTTTTGATGAGGCCATTGTTCAGATTGATGAAACATCAAATCAACTCATTTCGGCTATTGATAACTTGTTAGAATCATGAAATGACACAATCTGATTAATCCTAAACTTGGGCTAAAAATTGAAGATAATCGGGTGAGGCTTTTAGAAAAACAAACTGAAGAAAATGCCCTGAAAGAAATCATTATTTGTCAAATACCTGATAACGTCTTCTTTTTTAAAATGGATCAAGAAATCGTTCGAGTTTGTAAAAATGAAAAGAATTGTGTCGGCAATTACACGATGGCACAATGCCAAAACTGTTTTTTAAATGATGAGAATGAGATGATTAATAAAAGATGTGATTTCATCATTTTTTATTAAGGAATGATCACGAAATAACTTCCCGTTTTATATATTTTCAAGGTGGATAAAGGGCGAACACGCAGGTTCGCCCCTACAACATATAGGGTCGTAGGGGCTCTCCTTTAGTGTTCGCCCATAAGAAATTCAGCAAACAATAAATCTCCAATTTATTTTGTGACGATTCCTAACTGAGATCGTTTGAGACAAACGCTGAGATGATGCTTTGCCAATGTTCGACAATGGGAATAAATCGTTCTGCGTACTTTTCATGACTACGTGTTAATTCTCGTCGTAAAACGTTTAAACGCTCCTCAATCTCTTTGAGCATTAAGCGTTGATGATAACGGTTGGTGTGTCTCAAAGCGGCGGTAACATCTTGACTGATATGAGCTAAGCTTTGTAAAAATGAACTGGCAAGCCCTTTAAATTCGCCCGTGGCGATTTTCCGTGCCTGACTGATTTCTTCTAGGTTTTGACAATTTTGCAAATGCCGAGCATCTAATTCGAGTTGTGCGGCTTGGGATGCCCACCGTTGTTGAGTGGTGCTAACATAAGCAATAGCCGATTCTCCTGAAGTTGGATAACGCTCGCTCAGGAGAATGAGATAGTCTTCTAAACCAAATAGGGGTAAATATTGCCGTTCATCCCAACAGACGCTATGCCAAGGAAATAAACTTTGCGTGGCTTGAGTACGACGTTGTTCAGCACGGTAAACTAATAAATTCCATGCAGAAACAAATGGATACAATAAAATGGCTTGCCACCAGCGCCAAGTGATGCCGAAAAAGGTGAGTACACCAAGCAAGATAATCCATTTTAAAATCTGCGTATCCATTGATTGGAGAAAACGACTGAAAAAATCGCTGTCACGCAATAGACTTGAGCTGATGCTTATCCAAATAGAAGTATTCTCATCGGTCAAGCCATGAATAAATAGATAAACACTGCCGCTAATCAGTATGCCAGTAATGAGTCCAGCCCAAGTTGATGCCATTTTTTTGACAAACAGATAAGGAAAGGCAAAGAGTAAACTGGCTCCTATACCGATCAGTGTACCAAGCGTCAGGCCTATTAGCATCAGGTTATGAGATTCGATATGCAATATCATTGTTGTGAGTGCGCCACTGAGGATGCCGAAAATGAGCCCCCAAAGCAGGGATTTTTGCCATTGAAGTCCCTGTTGTTTGAGTATGATACTGAAAAAGAAGGCTATAAATAAAGTGACGAGGAGGCCGTAAGCTAAATCAAATAGGTTATTTTGGATCAAGCATAGTGTTGATTTGGTGAATTGGGGGATGACAGGATAGGTTAAGGCGGGAAAAAATTCCGCCTTGAGAGAGAAATGAGACAGGCATTGCATGGCAACAAAATGGGAAACCCATCTTGTATACGGCCAAAAACTTGAATATTGATTTAAAGAAACCTTTCAATCGGTACTTCAAATAATGCGCTAAGCTTTTGTGCCAGTTCTTGATTAATGTCACACTGATTACATTCCAACTGAACAATTGTTTCGCCAGTGGTGCCCAGTTTTTGAGGTAATTCTGTTGGTGATAACCCAAAATTTTCTCTATAAGCCCTCATAGCATCACCTGGCGTGAGTGTGGTACAGATCGGTTTATATAAATTTGTATCAATCAAAAATGATTAACCTATTCTTCTTTGTTTTCAAGCATTTCCACACTTTGTTCAAATGGCTGTCGAAGATAAATAAATAACCTGATAAAAAGTTGACTAAGTTGTTTTAAGCTCGTTTCTTAACAACTTATTTGCCCTGTCAAATAACCAATTCAAGGTATCAAAAACCTTTTGCAAATTATCCGTAGCCGATATTTGGTTAGGAACTTTGGTAAAGACGTTATTTTCTAGTTTAGCAAATTCCCAAGCCTTTCCTGTTGTTACTATACTATAACATGTTGCCATACCTTGACTGGAAGCCGCAATCATCTCAGCTAAAGCCTGTGCCCACCCCTCATCAAATTTTTCTTGTTTGGCTTCTATGACACAGATTGGAGGAATTGACATAAGAGCCTGAACAGTCATGGGGGCTATTAGATAATCAGGCTCACCTACTAACCCCTTTTCTTTATTAACGTTGTAGGTGACGTGAGACCAAACATGCAATGCATCATATTTTTTCTCAACCAGATTTAATATAGGTTTGATAATATCTTCACAGGTAGCCACCTCGTTAATAAAACTTATGGTGCTATTCAATTTTTCAGTAATATCCGTAAAGTAGATTGGTGTGATTTTGAGACTCAAGGTATCAATAAATGGTTTTTTATTAACCTTAATGCCGAATTTTGTGGTGACTTCTGCAACTGTTTTAAAATCACGGTATGACATAATGCTTTCGACAGGTGGGGAAGATTGGAGAAGATTGGAATGCAACCCCAGCAACCCAGGTTGCACCCTCATCGTTATACACAAGTCTTTAATTATTTGATTTTAATAATATTTTAAAATTTAAATGGGGCCGGCAACAAAAACCCGTTATCCACCATTTCACGCGCTTTGTTTCGCGGAGCGAAACAAAGCGCGTGAAATACATTTTGATTTTAAATGGTGGGCAACAAAAACCCGTTACCCACCCTACGTTTTGATTTATGTATAACGATGAGTGAATTACACCAGCACTGCCTTAGCCTGATCTGCTAAAGCGGCAAACGCATCTTTGTTAAAGACGGCTAAATCCGCTAAGACTTTTCGGTCAATTTCTATGCCGGCTTTGTGTAAACCGTTAATGAAACGGCTGTAAGATAATCCGCATTCTCGCGCTGCGGCATTGATTCGCGCTATCCATAAGGCCCGAAATTGGCGTTTACGTTGTCGGCGATCTCGGTAGGCATATTGCCCTGCTTTTATCACGGCTTGTTTGGCAACGCGAAACACGTTGCTGCGAGCACCACGATAGCCTTTGGCCTCTTTTAAAATCTTTTTGTGTTTGGCGTGCGCTGTCACGCCGCGTTTTACTCTTGGCATTTTCTGTTATCCTCACGAATAGGGTAGTAGTCGTTTGACCATAGCGGTATCCGCTTTGTCGATCATGATGGGAGCGCGCAGATGGCGTTTACGTTTGGTGCTTTTTTTGGTGAGGATATGTCTTCGGTGACTTTGGCCGCGTTTCAAGCCGCCACTTGCGGTGCGTTTAAAGCGTTTGGCGGCACCGCGATTGGTTTTCATTTTAGGCATGGATATACTCCGCATTAGGTTTAAAATGAGGCCACTCCAAAAAATGAATATACCACATAAGGGCAACCACTAGGGCTTGCCCCTACATGCCGCTCTTATTAGTAAACTGGTATATTAATTATTTGGGAGTTGCCTGAATGGCTTTTCCCTTATCTACTACGCTTGGCTAAAAAAATGCGTTCCCAAACTTTTGATTTATCAAGGTAGAATGATTTTTGATAGGGAAAGGGAAAGGGTGAAAAGGCCGATTGAAACCCAAAAATCCAATAACAAAAATGTTTTAGAAACATTTTAGTCTTTTCAATTCAGGCCACAATCGGAATTTTCACGACCCCACACGGGGGCTAATTTTTGTTTGGGCCAAACACCATTACCATTTGCCGACCTTCCATTTTCGGCTCTTGTTCAACTATCCCGTATTTAGATAAATCCGCTTTAACACGATTGAGCAGTTTGAAACCCAGTTCTCTATGGGCCATCTCTCGGCCACGAAAGCGTAAAGTGATTTTGGCCTTATCCCCTTCTTCTAGGAAACGTATCAGGTTGCGTAGTTTTACCTGATAATCCCCTTCTTCTGTTGAGGGCCGAAATTTGATTTCCTTCAGTTGTACCTGTTTTTGTTTCTTCTTGGCTTTATTACGTTTTTTGTTTTCTTCAAACAAAAACTTGCCGTAATCCATAATTCGGCATACTGGCGGTTTAGCGTTAGGAACAATTTCTACTAAATCTAAACGAGCCTCTTGGGCTTTTTCTTGTGCCTCATGGCTGGAAACGATGCCAATTTGTTCACCTTCAACATCTATCAACCGTACTTGAGGTGCGGTAATAGCTTGATTCAAACGTGTACGTTGTTTTTCGTGAGTAATGTAAGTGTCCTCCTAGACGTGGCATGCCATGTCTGCGTTCAGTAGTTCGATAAAGGCTTCAAGTGTCATGGTACCTTTATCTTCACCCTTTCGCAATCGCACAGCCACTTGTTGATTTTCAACTTCTCGTCCACCGAGTACCAATAGATAGGGTACTTTTTGTAAGGTATGCTCACGAATTTTAAGCCCAATCTTTTCATTTCTCAAGTCTACTGCGACACGAAATCCGTTTTTTACCAAGTGCGCCTCTATTTGCTTGGCATAGTCGGCCTGTTGATCAGTAATATTCAGTATGACGGCTTGCACAGGCGCGAGCCATGTGGGGAATGCCCCAGCATATTCTTCAATTAATATACCAATAAAACGTTCCAATGAGCCTAAAATGGCCCGATGCAACATGACGGGCACTTGTTTACTGCCATCAGAGGCGATGTATGTTGCCCCTAAACGGCCAGGCATGGAAAAATCCACTTGAATTGTGCCACATTGCCAAACACGCTCAAGACAATCTTTGAGTATAAATTCTATTTTAGGCCCATAAAATGCGCCTTCGCCGGGCTGCAATTCCCAATCTAAGGCTTTATGATTCAGTGCTAATTCTAATGCTTTTTCAGCTTTATCCCAAATATTATCGCTACCAATGCGTTGTTCAGGACGAGTTGATAATTTGACGATAATGTTTTGAAAGCCGAAATCAGCATAGACTTTTAACAATAAATCAATAAATGCAGAGACTTCACTTTGTATCTGATCTTCTGTACAAAAAATATGGGCATCATCTTGAACAAAACTGCGTATTCGCATTAACCCGTGTAATGTACCAGAGGGTTCATTGCGATGACAAGAGCCAAATTCGGCTAAGCGTAAAGGTAAATCGCGGTAGCTTTTTAAGCCTTGATTGAAAATTTGAATATGGCAAGGGCAATTCATGGGTTTGACAGCATAATCGCGATTTTCGGATTGCGTGGTGAAAATCATATCACCAAATTTGTCCCAATGCCCTGATTTTTCCCATAATGATCGATCTACTAATTGTGGGGTATTGACTTCTTGATAACCGTGATCACGCAAGACTCGACGAATATAAGTTTTAATTTGTTGATAAACTTGCCAACCTTTGTCATGCCAAAATACCATACCGGGGGCTTCGGGTTGGACATGAAATAAGTCTAATTGTTTAGCGAGTTTACGATGATCACGTTTTTCGGCCTCTTCTAGGCGATGCAAATAGGCTTTAAGCTCTTTTTTATTGGCCCATGCGGTACCGTAAATGCGTTGCAACATTTCATTATTTGAATCGCCCCGCCAATAGGCCCCAGCCACTTTGCTTAATTTAAAGGCCTTTAATTTATTGGTATTGGGTACATGCGGCCCTCGACATAAATCGGTAAAATCGCCTTGTTGGTAGAGAGATAATGGTTCGTTAGCGGGAATTGAGTCAATAATTTGGGCTTTATATTCTTCTTTTGATGCCCTAAAAAAGGCGCTGGCCTCATCGCGTGGCATGACAGAGCGTGTAATGGGTAAACTTTGGGCGGCCAGTTGTTCCATTTTGGCTTGAATTTTGTCTAAATCTTCAAGCGTAAAACTGTTTTTGTAGGCAAAATCGTAATAGAAACCGTTTTCAATGACGGGGCCAATCGTCACTTGCGCTTCTGGAAATAGGCATTTAACGGCCTGCGCCATTAAATGGGCACAAGAATGGCGTATGATTTCTAGGCCTTCAGGATCGCGATCAGTGATAATGGCCAATTGCACATCGTCTTCAATCAGAAAAGAGGTGTCTACCAATCGATCATTCACCTTTCCTGCTAAAGCCGCTTTGGCGAGGCCAGCACCAATGCTTTGAGCGACGAAGCTCACTGTCACGGGATTTTCATAAGTTTGTTGACTGCCGTCTGGCAAGGTAATCGTGGGCATAATTAAATTCCATTTAACACAAATAAAAAAAGCACTAAAATAAGTGCTTATGTGTTATATATTAATTATTGACATGAAAAACAATCCCCCCTTGAAAAAAGGGAATTGATGAAAGGAAGAACCACTGGTGTGGTGTTTTTGATTTGGGATTAATTATGAATGGTTATTCTTCTAAAATAATTGGTGGGCGCGAGTGGGATCGAACCACCGACCACTACCATGTCAAGGTAGTACTCTACCACTGAGCTACGCGCCCGTTATTTCAAAGGCGGCACACTCTACCATAGTCTTAATTTGGAGACAAGCTTTTTTTTTGCTGTTAAATGTGATTGTCATTAGATCCGATTTTAAGAAAATATTTAACTGATTGTTTTATAACAGATATTATCGTTTTATCATCAGATTGATTAGGGGATTGGTCAAAAGGGTATTACCTATTACCCTTATTGAAATTTTCAATTAGGAATTGGGAATTAGCAACTTTTATGTAGGGTGAGTAACGTGTGTTTGTTGCCTTCTATGTAGGGTGAGTAACGTGTGTTTGTTGCCTTCTATGTAGGGTGGGTAACGTGTGTTTATTGCAGGCCCCATTTAACTATACATAAATTCCCCCCAACACGACGGCCTGATGTGCCCCAGTGACGGAAGGCAAGTTACCAGCCTGCCCATCCAAACGTCGTTGAGCCAACCACGCAAAACAGACAGCCTCTACTAAATCTGGATCGAGCCCAACAGCCATTGTCGATTCAACCACGCAATTAGGCAAGTGTTGCGCTAATCCGCTCATCAATAGCGGGTTATGTACGCCGCCGCCACACACTAACAAACGTTGTGGGTTATAAGGCAAAACTGCTTGTGCAATACTGGTGACAGTCAATTGACATAAAGTAGCTTGGATGTCTTCAGGCCCGATAGACAGGCCCTTAGTGTGGTGGCTTAACCAATTGAGATTAAAATAATCACGGCCCGTACTTTTCACAATGGGTTTCGCAAAATAGGAATCGGCCAGCATGCCCTCTAATAATGCCCTATCTACTTGCCCCAAAGCGGCCCAAGCGCCTTGCTTGTCTATACAAAGCTGTTGTTGTTGGAAAGCATAATGAGAGAACAAATTGCCCTCAAACAGAATAAAAGAGGTATCGCGCTAAAATGAAACGGCGTGAGGATTTCGTCATGCCGTCTTGTCATTAGTCCATTTAATTGAGTGTTATACTTAAGTAGTACAAATCATGACAAGAAACAGATTAATTATGACGAATTTTGTAGTGCTCAACAGGATTTCACGCAAATGTTAAACAGAAAATGAGGGGTTTGAACAAATCTATTTCACATTTAGCGTAGCACACCGAAGTTCACGCAAAAGTTGCACACAACTTTATTTCACGCAAAAGTTTCGCGGAGCGAAACTTTTGCGTGAATATGTGAAACACTGTTCATGCCAGTTTTGGGTTTTACTGATGTTAACAGCTATGCTATAAATATTTAACTCACTGTTCAAATTAGAATTGACTAATATTCTAATATAACTCTCAAGCTCAAAATATTAAATTTCCGCTCATGTTGGTAATTAGGTGAAATGCTTTCATAATCAATGGGATCAATCAAAATTTCACCCATTTATTCATATGAGCGGACATTTTTATGATAAATTTAATAAAAATATTAACTTATAATATATCTTGAAAGTTCAAGCCTAAAAATGAGAGGATAGATTCTGCGTATTCTCCATTCATTCTGGCTAAGCTTTCAAAATTATGAATTTGAAATTAGTATTATTAATTAGAATGTCACAATTTATAAAGGTATTACTATTCTAAAAGGAATTATGAATGACAAAATCTGATTTTACTTTGAACATTGTTGGGGGATTGATTGTTGGACTGATGCTTATGGGACTAGCTGCATACCTTAAAAGTTTTGAGCCCATCATTGCGCTTGTCTTTGCCGTTACGTTAGCCATCATAGGGCTAATATGGTTAGTCATGCTAATCAAAGCACGACGCAATAAGCAACAACTTAGTAAGGAATATACCAAAAACTATTCTGACTTATTTGGCACTCGACAGAAAGAAATACGTAGTCTCGTCAGACGAATTGAAACGGGGCAATCCAGTGCTATTATTGGTTCATTTGAAAGTGAAAGAACTTCAATGTTAGATTATATTCGTCATGAAGATTCAGAACAACGCACAAAACATTATGGTGATAAGGGAAACAAATTAATTTTTTCTTATTTAGATATTGCCACATTGAGCAAAAAATGTAGTCAAGCACAATTTTGGCAATATGCTTTAATAGCACTCCAAGAAAAAATGGCTGATGAGAATGGTTTGACACTGTCTAAAACTTATCAAGCCTGTCAAGATAATCAGTTTGACCATTTTTCCCTTGACAAACTCATTGCACAACTGAAACAAGAAAATTGGCGATTAGTATTGATGTTAGATAGATTTGAGGAATTATTGCAGCGTCCTTATTTAAATCGTCCTGAATTTTTTGGTGGCTTGCGTACACTGGCATCTTCTCGTAATCCCAGTTCATTAGTTTTAATTCTTACCTTGAATAATTCGATACTTCAATTTCATCATAAGACAAAGCTTTTAAACCCCGGTTCACCTTATCTCAATTTTATGGAATCTGGCCAAATGATTTTAGGCGCTTTATTAGAAAAGGAAATAGATAGCTTATTGCGTCAAAGTGTTCGTCAGTTGAGTCAAGAAGATTGTTCCTTTATAAAAGAAAAAGCAGACGGACATCCCTATCTTTTACACATCGCTGCAACTACTTTGTGGGATGCTTATGACACAGGAGAAAAAGAGGCTATTAAAAGTGCAGAGATCATTTTTTATGATCAGGTAAAAGTGATACTAAATAATGTGTTACACTCATGGTCTGCAAATAGGTGTCAAGCTTTTCTTTCTCTGGCACGAAAACTTGATGTGTCTGGTTTTAAAGATGAATTGTATGAACTTAAAAAACAAGGCTTTATCAAAAAAGATAATCATGGCGAGTGGCAAGTATGTCCTCGCGTTTTTTTAGACTGTGTGACTGATAAAACAGCGCAAGAACTGTGCAAGAAATGACTTGCATTTGCAAAGCACTATAGTAAACTATTTTTTGTTAACATTTAACTTCATTACTATCCATTCAGAAACCCGTTCATTTTAACCCAAGTATCATTTACGATTTGATGAGAAATATTAAATCAGTCATTGAGGTGAAACCAGATTTCTCGCGCAAACGAAATGACACACTGTTAAGTAAGAACAATAAAAATATATTCTGGATGAACACTCCTTAATAAAAACAGATGGAACTCCAAAATCCTTATATTACTGGTAATGCTGTCGGCAATAGCCCTGCTTTTGTTGGACGACAAGATATTTTACGAAAAGTAGGGCGTGTTTTGCTTCATCCTCAAGGAAATGCTATTGTGTTTTATGGACAGCGACGCATTGGTAAAACATCAGTATTACGAGAATTGGAAGCGAAGTTACCGAAGACAGGTGCTTACATTCCCATTTATTTTGATTTACAAAACCAAGCTCAAAACTCTTTGGAAACGCTGTTATGGGAATTGGCACGCAAAATAAATGATGCGTTAGGAAAAGAAGACGACAAACCTGCTTTGGGGGCAGAACCCGAAATGACCTTCCGTGAAATTTGGCTACCTAATTTGCTAAAAAATTTGCCTACGGAACAGTCATTAATATTGTTGTTTGATGAATTTGATGTATTGGATGATCCAGACTCAGAAAAAGCGGGAACCGCTTTTTTTCCTTACGTGCGCGACTACTTGTTAACGATTGATCTTAAACGTCTCAATTTTGTATTTGTTATTGGTCGTCAAATTGATGATCTAACCAGGATTGCCAAATCTGTGTTCAAGTCTGTGGATGATCCTATACGTGTTTCTCTACTTAGTCGCGATGATACCATTAAACTAGTGCGTCTTTCTGAAATCAATAAAATCCTCAACTGGACAGACGATGCTATAGAAAAAGTTTTGCAACTAACCTGTGGTCATCCCTATTTGACCCAATGTTTGTGTTCTTGCGTTTGGGATATTTGTGATGAAGGGTTGGATAAACTACCAGATGGACACCGACTTAAAATCACTTTTCAAGAAGTGGAAAATGTTATTCCTAATGCCTTAGAAAAAAGTGAAGGTGCCTTAGAATGGCTATGGGATGGTTTGCCACCTGCAGAGCAGGTTATAGCTTCTGTCCTTGCAGAGAAAACTGATAGAGAAGGGATTACTGAAACGCAATTAGAAAATTTATTGTATGAAAGTGGTGTACGAGTAATATTTCCACAATTAGAACAAGCACCACAAAAATTAAAAGAGTGGGATTTGATTGAACCTACAGAGGGAGGATATCGTTTTCGTGTTGAATTACTCCGTCGTTGGATTGCTGTCAAAAAACCGTTAAGCCAAGTGCAAGAAAAATTAGATCACATTGTACCAATTGCTAAACACTATTATCATTTAGGCTTAAATGAGCAACAAAACGGGAATATAAAAGAAGCATTTTATTTTTTTCATCAGGCAATTGAAAACAATCCCAAGCATGTGAAAGCGAGTCAAAGTCTAGCTGACATGTTTGTGGAAAAAAAACAACTCAGCAAAGCTCGTAAAATTTTGGAGTCCTTGTATGAATATCTACCAGATGCGGCACGTTCTCGGTTAATTAAAGTTCTATTGAGTTTGGAAAAACAAAAAACAACACATCCATGGCTGAAGCCTTTCCAACTTCATGATTATGAAGCAGAGCAAATTAAGCTAATTTCTAAAATATGGGAACTTGTGTCTGAAGAATACCCAGAGGGTAAACGTAAAAAAGGGCGAGAAATTTGGCGGTGGTTAGGTGATAAATACCATGAAAAAGGTGAATTAGAGAAAGCGTCAGAAGCCTATCGAAATGCGGGTTGTGATGATAAAGTCACTGAAATAGAGACAAATAGAAAAAATCAATCTCAGTTTCAGCAGTTATCTGAATGGTATCAGCAGGCGCAAATTGCCTTAAAAGAAGGTAATAGATCAGAAGCACAAAAACTTTTAGTAAAGGTTATTGCGAAAGAAGCAACGTATAAACAAGCAAGTCGGTATTTACATTTAGCGATAACTCATATCGATCCGAGTAAGCTGAAAAAAAGTAATTGGATACTCGCCTCTGTTTTGGTATTGATGATTGTTGCTTTAGGTATAAGTCGTTTTTCATTATTGAACCAATCTGCATTAATTCAAGACGACAAAGAACAATTCCAAAGAGAGTTAGAAAAAACAGATAATTTATTGCAACAATATCAAGCTGAAGTGTCGCAATTAAAAGACGACAAAAAACAACTCAAAATACAATTACAAAAAATAGAAGAAACAGCTAGACTGGATCAGACACCAACATTGGAAGAATTTGTATCACAACTTGAAAAAGGGACAAATGTAGTTATTGTCGCTTCTTATGCTATTAAAGCTATAAAAATGTCACAAAAGAAACTAGAACAAATAAGATTTAAGTATTCAGCACTAGGGGCGGAAAAATTTGTAGACAGCAAGAGAAAGTGGTGGGTAATTCAGCTAGGTGGTTTTTATTCAAAAGAATCGGCTAATATTTTGGTAGAAAAGGCTATTAATGAACTAGGTTTTCCGAAAGAGGGGCCGTCTAAACCGTATATTATAGACATAAAAAGAACCACTCATAGGCAGACAGAGCCCGTTTTTGGGGAAGCGGGTTCTCAGGTTGTCATTGTGAGAACTTATAAAAGTTATCAAGAAAAACAAGCTCAACAGGAAGTTGAAAAACTAAACGACAGGTATCCAGATATTGAGGCAAAAAAGTATAAAAAGGACGAAAAGTGGTTAGTTTATATTGGCAATTCTTCTTCTCTGAAATCAGCAGAAGTATTGAAAAGCTGGGCTCATGAACACATTGCAAATGATGCTTACGTTAGCAAAAAATAGTTAACTAACAAGCGTAGAATGAATTGTGCAAAGATTATCAAGTGAATCAAGTGAAGCGTATTCCACACTACGCAACATTAGAAGAAATTCGTGCCAAATTGCCAGCTATAGTTTTTCAGTTATCAGTTAACAATGCTTTGATATCCAGTATGTTCAAGGCCAACATATTTCTCTGACAAACTATAAGAGTAATTTGTATGTTTATGATCAAGCGATGAAATTGATCAACGTATTTTGAATTTAATTCAACTTTTTATTTGAACTACAAACCTACACACAACATATTGCTTGGCTTAATCCCATACCTAAAGAATACTGGTTAGGACGTATGCCGAAGTCATTTCTTATCTTGTACCCATGTTTTAAATTAATTCCAGTGGATTTAGTCGTGCAATCAATTTCCTACAAGGAATACGATAAAGAGAAATACAACGTGTTTGAACTCAATAATCCAGATAATGATTTATAGACGGTTTTAGCTGTGTTAAAACAATTAGATAGCAAATTGACTAAACGACTAAATGATGACTTGATGCTCAAGTTTTTTAATACTCGCCATTTTCAAATACACTCCATTAGACATTTGTAATTAGCATCGGGTTACTTACTTAGGTTAATATTATGCTTGAGCCATTTAGATTTAATTCAATCTCAGGAAGATGGCATGGCCCGGCAGGGCAATTTATCCAACCACCAACTGCTAATGATTTAAGAGCTTGGGCAAGTTCCAAAGGTTGGACAATGACGCATACCACCCTAGCTGGGTTTGAGACTTGGGCCGATACCTTTGGAATAAAACGAATGAAAATCAAACCAGCCAGCACACAAGTCGGACTCGGCCCTTATAGTAGGTATCCCAGAGTGACTTTATGGAACAGCAATGGTCAGCGAGTTGATGGTTTTGGTCAGCCCGTGGCCAAAAAAAGTCTCGCAGCCCACGCGCCAATAAGATTATGACTTCATTCAAACTGATTAATGAGGTATTTTATGAAAACCCTTGGAATTGAAGCAGTCGATTTTACGGATTCATATCTATTGGGTTGGAAAAAAGTGCATGACTCTGTCGTACTGTTTTTAGAATTACTACTGACAGAAGAACATCCTCAATTTCAACCTTTCGATGAAGAACAAGAATATGGTTGTTATAAACTAGGTAGTTTTATATTCAATCCAGTGACTCAATTACAAGGATTACACCAATCTGAAATCAAACCGCGTTGGAATGAAACACTGAAAGAATACGAGGATATCACTGAAGTTAATGAGATTTTTTTTGAAAATGAATATGTTCAAATAGAAACAGATGATAGCTTGATAACCATTTATTGTCCAGAAGCTGAATTAATCATAGCCAGTATAGGATGGGTGATACCCATTGACGTGCCGAAGCCTGTTCACCAAAGATTTCCGATAAGCCCACCTCAGACGATTAGAGCAACAGTAGTTAGCTAGTACTCAATTTTTGAGCCTTGAGATGTATCTCAAGGCTGAATCGTTTATTTTAATTCCTTAACTTAAAAAAAGTCATTCATAATAATGATGAAGACAACAAAACATGATATATTCCAACCTGATAAGTGAAATTTCCAGCGAAATGGAAAAATGCCTCTGTTTTCGCCAGAAAAACGATTAATTGAAGGCGAAATTATAGAAATGGGGGCAATAGATTAATCAGCGTAAATCAGGCCATAATCAGTACAATCAGCGTTCTATCAATTGTTGAAAGCTCACTCATTTTCCGTTTAACATCCAAAAAATAACGCTACGAGAATGTAATGTATAGCTATGAGTTCATGGTGGGCTGTTTGAAGAGTGTATCAATATTGCACTATACATAAATCCCCCCCAACACCACGGCCTGATGTGCCCCAGTGACGGAAGGCAAATTACCAGCCAACCCATCCAAGCGTCGTTGAGCCAACCACGCAAAACAGACAGCCTCTACTAAATCGGGATCGAGCCCAACAGCCATTGTCGATTCAACCACGCAATCAGGCAAGTGTTGCGCTAATCCGCTCATCAATAGCGGGTTATGTACGCCGCCGCCACACACTAACAAACGTTGTGGGCTATAAGGCAAAACGGCTTGTGCAATACTGGTGACAGTCAATTGACATAAAGTAGCTTGGATGTCTACAGGCCCGATAGACAGGCCCTTAGTGTGGTGGCTTAACCAATTGAGATTAAAATAATCACGGCCCGTACTTTTCACAATGGGTTTCGCAAAATAGGGATCAGCCAGCATGGCCTCTAATAATGCCCTATCCGCTTGCCCCAAAGCAGCCCAAGCGCCTTGCTTGTCTATACGAAGATGTTGTTGCTGGAAAACATAAGCATCAAGTAAAGCATTACCAGGGCCAGTATCAAATCCAATCACAGCTTCAGTCTCATCGGCCGGTAATACCGTAATATTCGCAATGCCGCCGATATTCAGTACAACACGGTTTTCTTGTCGCGAGCGAAACAGCGCGTTATGAAAGGCCGGCGCTAAAGGCGCACCTTGCCCACCTGCGGCGATATCGCGCCGCCGAAAATCGGCGACAGTAGGAATGCCAGTGAGTTGGGCAATCACATTAGGATCGCCCAGTTGCCAAGTATAGGGCGGTGTGCCATCAGGATGATGATATAGCGTTTGTCCAGGGCTACCTATCGCACAGATTTGTTCAGTTGGCGTTTTTGATTCAGCCAGTAAAGCTAAACTCGCTTCAGCAAATAATTCACCGACTTTGACATCAAGTGTCGCGATATCATGTAGTGTACTGTGTTCTCGTGTGTGTTGGCTAAGCGTGAGCAAGGTATCACGTAAAGACAACGGCCAAGGATGAGAATGTACGGCCAGTATGTGTACCTGCTCGTCAGCCAAGTCAACCAGCACAGCATCAATAGCATCCACACTGGTGCCTGACATGAGTCCAATAAATAAGCGCATATTTATATTTGGGATGTGGAATGTTCCATAAAAACCTGACAGGTTTTAAAAACCTGTCAGGTTTGGGCCAAAAACAAATTTGGGGATGTTCCATAAAAACCTGACAGGTTTTAAAAACCTGTCAGGTTTGGGCCGAAAAAACAATTATTGTATAGCCGTCACAGAATGCTGCATCAAAACGGATTTAAGGGGTGTCGATTGAGGCAAACTCACAGCCGCCTTTGGAATTAAAGGACTCGTTTTCTCCTCTACCCGTGTAGATTGATTTGCTGTGGGCAATAAACTGCCCTGTTTAACAACAGTTGATTGCGCAAACTGTGTCGCTGTCAGCAGACTAGACTGTTTAACCAGTATAGATTGATCAAGTTTGACTTTCTTTGGTACCAACGGACTCAGGCTTTCTTGTGCCAGTTTTGTTGAAGTCAATGGACTGATCGCATCCAGTTTGCTAATCAGTTTTTGCGTCTTTTTGGCAAAATGAGCTTGTTTTTCTTCAAGATGTGGCAATGTAAGCGGTAAAGCGATTTGTTGTGGATCTTGAGGTGTACCATCCAATTGAATTTCATAATGTAAATGGGGCCCCGTCGCTCTTCCGCTTTGCCCAACATAGCCAATAATTTGGCCTTGAAATACGGCTTGTTCAGCACGCAGCACTTCAGCAAATTTATAAAGATGGGCATATAACGTGCGAACACGTTTATTATGTTCTAAAACAATGGTTTTGCCATACCCCCCTTTTCTGCCCACAAACTTAACTGTCGCATCTGCCGCAGCAATAATGGGTGTGCCCGTCGGAGCCGCATAGTCAGTGCCAGTATGAAAATTATATCGGCCTAAAATAGGGTGTATACGTGTTCCAAAGGGAGAGCTAATTCTGGTATATTGAACTGGAGCACGGATCAAAGGCATTTTCTGTAAGCTGACACCAGTGGGCGTATAATAACCAATATAACCAGTCTGATCACTATAACGTAAAGCACGGTAAACCTTGCCTAGATTGATCACTTCTGCCGCCAAAATATCGCCTTCCTCTATATCGCCTTCAATCTGATATCGTTTATAAATCACACGGAATTGATCACCTCGATAAATATCACGATCAAAATCAATTTCCCAACTGAATATTTCAGCCAAATGAGTCAGTAGCTTATCTGATAACCCTGCCTTTTTCACTGCCTCAGACATTGAGTTTTTGACAATACCGTGGGCCGACACGGTTTCACTACGCATACCAATTCGCCTAATTTCCCCGGTAAATTCATTATCTTCTTGATAAATATGTAACTCATCCGTTTTATTGAGAACTAAAATGAGAACTTCAATATTCCCCTGTGCATCATGTCTGATATGTAACGCTTGATTCAAATGAAGTTGACGTAGTGGTTTAGCATATTCTGGCAATTGAGTCATCTGATACAATTGCGTTTTATTGAGTTGATGCCTTTTAAAAATACGCGATAAGGTTTCACCAGATTTAATACGGAGATGTAACCAAGGTAAAGCTGCGGGTTTAGGGATTGGTGTTGGAGTGGGTGGGTTAACGATGACAGGTTCAGGGGTTGATACCGGCCCTTCAGATAAGCTCACCCTCGTGGGTGCCTGAAACGAAGTAGACGGATTAGGTAAGTGTCCAATTGAAGCATCGGATTGATTCAACCACCAAGCTAACGGCAACAGGCTAGATAGAGTGGCTATCACCACAATTTTAGAATTTAAGCGAGACTGCCACCCTGAAGTCGTAGATTGCGGTTTTGGAGACAAACCGTACTCAATCGTAAAGTTATGCCTTTTAATTTCAAAAGGTGGCTTGGGTTGATCCGAAAAACGCAGCCATGGCAATAAATGTGCTATCACATCTTTGAAAGAACGACGTGGCTTGAACACACATTTCAAATTAATTTTTGATTTGAGAAGAGGATTTTTGTTGGTTCGATTTCTGTGCTTGTAATTCATTGTCTTTACAGCAAAGTTCATATCAGTTATCAGTTATCAGTAAAAAATCACTGAAAATATCAGTGTTCAATTTGAATTATCGTTATTTCGACTTCGCTATATTTAACAATATCTCATGCTTTTCGCTGCAACGCAAAGGCATGTTGATAACATGATTAAACCGCTCAACACTGATGTTTTTAATTAATCAGCAAACTCTCTATAATCAGTAGTTCAAAAAAACGCATAAAAAAAAGGGTCATATTGATAAATCTTGAAGGCCCGATTTTCAAACCAAATTTATTTTGCTTTGGCTCGATTGGAATGCATGTTATTTTGCTTTGGCTCGATTGGAATGCATGTTATTTTGCATTTGGCTCGATTTTCGTTCCTGTTATTTTGCATTTATTTGTTTTTGAACTACTGATAATAACTGATAACTGATTTCCACATTTAGCTTCGCGCACCGAAGGCTCACTTAAGAAGTTGCGCGCAACTTTTCACGCTAAAGTATAGCGAAGCTTCACTACGCGCGTGAAAGCGTGAAATACAGTTTTGCGCGCAAAACT
>QNEL01000060.1 GCA_003645185.1 Candidatus Parabeggiatoa sp. nov. 3 | reverse complement strand
TAAAAGAAACAACCAAGAAGAGGGGCAACCACAAGGGATTGCCCCTACGGGCGGTTCGTAGGGGCAATCCCTTGCTCAAGCCCCTTGCGGTAAAATACCTGTTTATTTGTGCTTCAGTACTTACTGTTCACTGATCAACGCTTGCATTTTTGTACGAGAATCGGCCGTATTCACGGCTATCCCAATGTTGGGCATGATTTGATCTAGAAATTCGAGTTGAATTTCCGTTATGGCATGGAATGAACCGATTTCAATAATCCCTTTGACCGTATTTTCATACAGAAACGGTATCACAATCAGGTTTTGAGGAACGGCCTCCCCCAAACCCGATTGGATCTGAATATAATCTTCTGGCACTTCGTTGACAATAATGCGTTGTTTTTCTAAGGCCGCTTGTCCGATTAATCCTTCACCTATCTCAAATTCATTCGTCATGCCTTTGCGTTGCGTATAAGCATAACTGGCAAGCAGTTTTAAGCGAACACGATCACTCATTGCTTCCTTTCCTTTTTGTGCGAAGCCCTTGGCGCGTTTCTCTTCTTCAAGCAAATAAAATACGCCAACCTGCGCCTCTAAATAAGTCGTGAGGAAAGTAATGATATTCTTTGCCAGTGTCATGACGGCTTGCTCACCGCGAATTTGTTCATTTAACTGCGTTTGCCCTGTTTTTAACCAATTTTGAATGGCATTTTGAGCGGTTGCTTCTGCTAATTTAGCCGCCGCCATTTCTAAGGCATTTTTAATTTGAATAAAATCGCCTCGATATTCTGCCTGAGCTGTCACATTTTTACCCCCCTCTGCTAATCCTTTCAAAACTTGTACAATGTTTTCAATCACTTGCGATAAATCAGACGTTGTCGTTTCCAAAGCTTGTTTGATTTGGATAAAATCACCACCATATTCTGCTCTGGGCTTAACGCGCAAATTGCCAGCCGCTAATCCCTGCGACACTTGAACTATATCCTCAGTCACTAACAGCAAATTAGATAAGGCCGTTTCTAAGGCTTGTTTGATTTGAACAAAATCGCCTTTGTATTCTGCCTGTGGCGTGACACGCAAATTACCCTTGGCTAAGCCTTGAGAAATTTGGACAATATCTTCAATCACTGTTCTAAAATAACGCGCTAAAGCATCATAAGTCCGCCCGATTTCTCCCATTTCGTCTTGACGACTCGTGATTTGACTGATATCACTATAAGTTTGAATGTCAGGTATTTGCTTTATGTCTCCAGCCAGCATTTTGTTACCCATCTCAGTCAGTGTCGTCAATGGACGAGTAATACTACGCGAAATAGAAATACCCAATAGTAAACCAATGAGGAGACTACCTAATGTTAAACCTAAGGTTAGAGTATGCGCTAGGAAAACATCTTGTTTCACGTCATCGGATCGGTGCGTATTCAACTCATTTTCGGTTTGAATAAAGCTATCAAATTCAGTACGCATCTGATCTAGCAGTGCCTTACCCGTACCCGCTTGAATCATGGCCGACACGTCGGCCATTGTGACGGGATTAGCGTTCATTTCGAGTCGCGCATTGATTTCTGGTTTAGCAGCCTTTTCTATCCACTTGAAGGCTAACGATTCAACTTGCTTTAACAAAGCGAGCTTGTCCGAATCATCTACCAGCCTGGTGCGTAAGGCCGTTATATCTTTCACCAATTGGGCTTGCCCATTGTGGTAAGGTTCAAGAAAACTGTCTTCACCTGTGATGAGAAAGCCACGTTGTCCCGTTTCTTGGTCAAGCATATCTTTAGCGATTTTAAGCGTGAGAATAATGCTTTCAAGATCGTTTGGCTTGGTGCTGACTTCCATTTTATCCAACACGCCGCGCAATTCATCTAAAATCCCCTTACCTACGCCTACCTTGAGCACTTCTTGTAGAGATTCTGCACTGACAGTGGCCTGATTCGCTTCGCGTCGTTTAGCAATTGCCGGCTTAGCGACTACCTGAATCCACTCATTGTGGAGACGTTCTATTTTGTCCAAGATTGCCACTTGGGCCGGATTATCGCTAACCAGTTTTTTCTCAGTCTCAAGCAGCTGATCAAATTGCGCCATACCATTTTGGAAAGGCTCAAGAAATTCATCTTTACCGGTAATCAGAAAACCCCGTTCCCCCGTTTCCATATCGGCAACCAGCTTAGCCAATTGGTGAGCATTAGCCAATACAGGCTGATCGTGTTCAACCAAAAAGCTAAAGTTTTTTGTCAAATTGTTCAGACTCAAAAGCAGCACGGCCGCCATGCCTATCATTAAAACCAATATGGCAAGGTAACCCGTAATAATCTTTTTACCCACTTTCAGATTGTTAAAAAAGTTCATTTGAATTCTCAATGTAGGGTGGGTAAGTTCGTTTCGACGCCCAGCGTCGAAACGAACTTGCCCACCATCTTCGTTAATAAAAACCTGCAACGTCAAAACTCGCTTGCCCACTCTACAAAGAACAGCAGGGGAATGGTGGGCTTTAAAAACCCGTTACCGGCCCCCTACAAGAAAGTCGCTTGCCCACTGTACAAAGAACAGTAGGGGAATGGTGGGCTTTAAAAACCCGTTACCGGCCCCCTACAAGAAAGGGATATTTCACGCAGGGTGGGTAGGGGAATGGTGGGCTTTAAAAACCCGTTACCGGCCCCCTACAAGACAATTTATTTTTTGTTTGGATCGGCCAACAAGTTCATTGATAAAGCCACACCCGCATCAGCGAAAGCAGTTTATCTGTATCCACGGGTTTCGACAAATAATCATTGGCACCCGCGTCAATACATTTCGCTTTGTCACCCTTCATGGCTTTCGCGGTTAAGGCAATAATGGGTAATTGACGAAAGCGTTTTTGTTCTCTAATTTTTCGCATGGTGTCATAACCATCCAGTTTTGGCATCATAATATCCATTAAAACAATCGCTGTGTCAGGATGTTCCTCTAACTGTGCTAGGGCTTCTTGACCCGTTTCGCCAACGATCACTTCCATATCTTTGTTCTCTAAAGTGGTCATCAAGGCAAATGTATTGCGGATATCATCATCGACAATGAGTACCTTTTTATGTTTCAATATGGCCTCTTTATCATGTACCATCCGCAGCATTTTCCGTTTATCGACGGGTAAGTTAGCTTCTACTTGATGGAGAAACAAGGTGGCTTCTTCTAATAAACGTTCTGGTGATTTCACCGCTTTGATTGGGATAATCGCTTCACAGCTGTGTAATATTTTTTCCTCTTCAGGTGTCAAATCACGTTCTGCGTAGAGAATCACGGGAATTTGAGATAAATGCTCTTTTTCTAGCAGTTTCAGAAACTGAAGGCCAGTACCTTGTTCGACATCAACATCTATGATAATACAATCAAAGGAGCAGGTGTGCATAGACTGACTGGCATCAACCAGCGTCGTCGCAATAGTCAAGTTAACTTCGTCTTCCCCAACCAGTCCTTGAATTTTCCGTCGCCGTCGTTCATTGTCAACAAGCATTAACACGTTTTTGAGCTTGTTAGCGACAAATCGTTCTATCTTTTTAAAGGCTTCGCCCAGATCATCCATACTGACTGGCTTTAATAGGTAGCCAATGGCACCCATTTTTTTAGCCTCTAAACTTAATTCTGAGGCTGATATAAAATGAACGGGAATATGCCGCGTTTCTGGATTATCTTTAAGCCTTTCCATGACGCTCCAACCATCCAATTGCGGTAATCCCACATCCAAAATAATGGCATTGGGTTTGTATTGTTCAGCCAAGTTTAAGCTGGTTTTGCCATCTTCAGCAATAATGCACTTGAACTGTTTTTCGTGTGCCAGTTCCATCAGGATGCGAGAAAATTTGCGATCATCATCAATAATCAAAAGGGATCGATCTTCAGCTTGGATTGTCGCTCTGTCATCTATGATCTCTTCTACTATCAAAGCTTGGCTAGTTGTTTCCGTCGCGGGTATAACCGTTTGAACTTCATCAGTTTGGGAAGAGGCCAAAGTTTGAGGAGTCTGAGTGTCTGTACTCAAGAAAAGAGCAGAGGCCTCTGGCCTGTCTCCATCCGCCTCAAGGCCTGAGGCCTGAACGCGGCCTGACTCATGAGGCCTGACTTCTGACTCCTGACACTGAACGTCTGGCAAATAAAGCGTGAAAGTACTGCCTTGACCAGACTCACTCTCTAACTG
Organism: Candidatus Parabeggiatoa sp. nov. 3; assembly: GCA_003645185.1. GTDB lineage: Bacteria > Pseudomonadota > Gammaproteobacteria > Beggiatoales > Beggiatoaceae > Parabeggiatoa. The sequence goes on along the minus strand of QNEL01000060.1, from coordinate 19,650 downwards.
AAGTTCTCCTTTAAGCAATCGTGCCAATCGACGGGAAATAGATAAACCTAGCCCCGTGCCACCATAATGCCGACTGGTGGTACCATCGACTTGTTGGAAGGCTTCAAAGATGAGTTTTTGTTTGTCTTTGGGAATACCAATACCGCTATCTGTGACACTGAATGCTAAAACGGCTTGAGCCTCCAGCGTACCCACTTTCTGTTTATCGCCTGTCGTGCCACTCAACTTATAATCAGAATATCTGATATCGAACTTGATTTCACCCTCTTCGGTAAACTTGAACGCATTAGATAACAAGTTATTGATAATTTGTTGAAGGCGGTGCGCGTCGGTGCGTAACACCGGTGATAAATCATCGGCAAGCGTTATATTGAAAACAAGTTCTTTCTTTAAAGCTAAAGGCTTAAATTTCTGCGTTATTTGAACAATTAATTCAGACAGCACAATTTCTTCAATACAGATTTCAATTTTCCCCGCTTCTACCTTGGACAAATCTAGGATTTCGTTGATCAGTGTCAATAAATCCGAACCCGCTGCATGAATCGTCTGCACATATTCGACTTGTTTTTCCGTTAAATTCTCCTCCTTGTTTTCCGTTAACAAATGGGCGAGTATCAACATGCTGTTTAAAGGTGTTCGCAACTCATGGGACATATTAGCCAGAAATTCTGACTTATATTGATTGGCGAGTTCTAACTCCTTCGCTTTTTTCTCAAGTGCCCCATGCGCCTTTTCTCTCTCAATTTGGTGTTGTTCTAGCAATAAATTCTTTTGACGAATGTCGTCTCGTTGCCGCTCTAACTCGTTACTGCGATCTTCAAGTTCCTCATTCGTTTGGCGCAGTTCTTCCTGTTGGACTTGCAATTCCTCAGACTGACTTTGTAGTTCTTCATTCGTTGCCCGAAGTTCTTCTTGTTGTGTTTGTAAGGCGGCTTCTGCTTCTTTCCTAGCGGTAATATCTCGAATAATGCTGGTAAACAGGCGTTCTTCACCCCTTTGTACTTCAGCGATAGAAATTTCAATAGGGAATTTCGAGCCATTTTGGCGCTGGCCAAACAGCTCACGTACATTGCCAATAATTTTAGCCTGATTAGTCGTTAAATAGTTATGAATGTATTGATCATGCTGACTGCGATCCGGCTCGGGCATCAGCAGCTTGACATTCTGTCCTACCAGATCAGACCACATATAATCAAACATCTTCTCGGCTGCGGGGTTGACCGATTCGATAATCCCCTGTTCATCAATCGTAATAATGCCATCAATGACAGTGTCAATCAAATTACGCATACGTTCTTCACTGTCACAAATTTCTTGTTGTTGCTCCTGTAGAGTTTCTGTCAGTTTCTGAGAGTCTTCCAGAAGTGATTGCATACGCAGACGAGATTGGGCAGAACTCAGACTGATAGCAACATGATCGGCGATTTGCTCAAGAAATTCTATTTCAAGCGGTGTAAAATGACGAGCAACGGCTAATTCTAATATGCCTAAAACCTGCTGTTCATAAATCAGGGGTAAAACAAAAATATCGTGCGGTAAGGATGTGCCTAAGCCAGAATTGATAGACAAATTGATATGTTCTTCAGGCACTTGGCTAAAAAGTAAGCTTTTTTTCTCCAAGGCGGCTTGCCCAACCAAGCCTTCACCCAATTTAAATTCGTTGTCATTATGCTTGCGCTGTTTATAAGCATAACTACTCACCAATTTCAAGCGTTCCCCTTCGACTAAAAAAAACACGCCTACTTGAATATTCAGGTAATCAGCTAGGTAATTGAGAAGTTTTTGGATTAAGGCGATGGGTTCCTGCTCTCCACGCATTCTTTCATTCAATTGAGTCTGTCCCGTTTTAAGCCAATCTTGCTGCCGATTTTTGTTCATGGCATCGGCCAACTTAGTCGAGGCCATTTCAAGGGCCTGTTTAATTCTCAAAAATTCCCCTTGATATTCTGCTTCTGGACTGATATCCAAGCGGCCTTCTGCTAATTTATCAGCCACTTGAACGATATCCTCAATAACCAACAACAAGTTAGATAAAGCCGTTTTTTGGGCATTTTGGATTTGGATAAAGGCTCCCCGATATTCTGCCTGCGGCGTGACATGCAAATTACCATTTGCTAATCCCTGCGACACGCGGACAATGTCTTCAATCACTTGCTGTCTACCATAAAAAGCCTGTTCTAAAGCCTTTCTAATTTGAATGAAGTCGCCTTGATATTCAGCTTTCGGGGTAAAATGCAAACCGCCTTCCGCTAATTCTTGGGCCATTTGGACTATATCTTGACTCACTTTTCTGATATCGGATAAAGTCGTTTCTAGGGCATTTTTAATTTGAACAAACTCGCCTTGATACTCTGTTTTTGGCATGACACGCAAATCACCCTGAGCTAATCCTTGAGAAACTTGGACAATATCTTGAATCACCAATCGTAGATTAACGACCATTTTTTGAAAAGCTTGCGCCATCACACCGATCTCGTCTTGATTCTTCACATTGACTTTTAGGTTCATGTCACCTTTGGCTAATCGGAGCGCAATCTCAGTCATGTTCAATATCGGTTTGGCTATGGAATGACTGAAAAATAAAGCGGCTCCAACTACGAACACAATACCAAGACTGATGAAAACCAACAACCAGAACCGCATTGTTTGTGCCGCTGCAAAAGCTTCAGCTTGATCAACCTTAGCATTGAGTGACCACTTGACATCGGGAATATCTAATGGGGTATGAGCAATAATACTAGGTTTTCCGCGATAATCAATAATCATTTTGACACCCGTTTCACCGGTAGCTGAGGCACGAGTGGCCTCAGTGTAGTTCTTCTGTTTGAAAAGTGTTGTTTCTTGGAAAAAATGCGAATTGGAACGCAATAGAAAGTCATCAGAACTGATCAAAATGGTTTCGCCCGTCTCGCCTAAACCTGTTCGTTCTTGCATAATGGCATCGATTTGCTCGGTCGGCAATTGAAAGATCAAGACACCTATCAGTTTCGCCTCTTCAAAAATAGGAGAAGCGACAAATGAAGCGGCCTCTTTAGAGGGAGGATAGTCAGCAAAATCTTCAAAATGAGTCAAATCACGATTTGCAAGCTGCACTTTTCTGAACATAAGCCCCAGGCTTGTATCAGCATAAGGCCCATTTAAAAGAGAACTGCCAAAATCATCTTCTTTCACTACGCTGTAGATAATACTCCCAGCATGGGGTTCTACCAAGAAGATATCGTAATAACCATAGATTTCTTTATAGGCTTTGAACATAGCGTGATACTGTGCATGGATTGCACTATAGGCGCTACCATCATTCGCATTCACAAGGTTAGGTTTGCTTAGATACAGGGGGCGATAGTGTTGAGTCATAACAGCCGCTTCATCCTGCCCTAAGCCTTTCATATCAGTATGGAGCGCCTCCTCAAATGCCCGTATAGCAGCCTTCGTAAACGGGTTTTGAGAAAGCATTTTGACATCATTGAGGCCATTCTTAAAATAGTTTTCGATTCTGTGCGCTTTAATATCACGCACTGCAATCAGTTTATTAATCACTTCATCTTTTAAGGCATTGCGTGCTTGAGTGTAAGTCAGTATGCCCACTGTGATGAGCGGAATCAGTGAGACTGCTAAAAAGAGTAATAGCAGTTTGCCTCGCAGCGAATGGAAAAAACTAATATGTGTCATAAAATTTCATTGTTGAGTTATTGGGGGTAGGCTCCACCTCTCATCGTTATACATAGATAAGTCAAAATGTAGGGGGCTTACCACCTATCAGTTTTCTATAATGCGATGTAGAGACACGATGCCTCGCGTCTCTACAAACCTGAGTACACGACGCATCGCGTCAAAACGAACCTGAGACGCGACGCATCGCGTCAAAACGAACCTGAGACGCGAGGCATCGCGTCAAAACGAACCTGAGACGCGAGGCATCGCGTCAAAACGAACATGATACACGACGCATCGCGTCAAAACAAACCTGAGACGCGACTCATCGCGTCAAAACGAACCTGAGACGCGAGGCATAGCGTCAAAACGAACCTGAGACGCGACGCATCGCGTCAAAACGAACCTGAGACGCGAGGCATCGCGTCTCTACAAACCTGAGATGCGATGCCTCGCGAAAAAATTGACATGCATGAAAAATACATTATCATAATCGTATACGACATCTTGATTGTCGTATTTCATTTCATCCACAAGGAGAAACTATGCCAAGAAAACCCATTTACCCAATCGCTTTCGCATTGTTATTGGCTTTGAATTGTTCAACTGTTCAAGCGGGCATTGAATGTGAAGAACACTATGACATCCAAAAAATGAAGAGTTGTGCTGTGAATGCTTACGACAGTGCCAAAAAAGAACTTGATCAGACTTACGGCTATGTAAAAGATAGCTTGAACTGGAAACAAAAACGCACTCTCAAGACAACACAGGATTTATGGCAAGAATACCGAGATGCCTATTGTGACTTTGCCACTGCCGATATGAAAGCGCAAACCCTACGTTATCCAAGGAACAATCAGACTAGGGCGGCTTATGAGTATGATCGACATGACTGCCTTGAGCGCCTCACGCTTTCACGCATTGCCATTTTAAATCGATATCTGGACAATTTAGATATCTAGCGAAATGGCAAACGTACCGTTTAGTTTAGGTGGGTTTTGTACCTTGGAATGCGCTATCTTAATTAAGCTGTTTTCGCTCTTAGCCGAAAACGATGCGATTTTTAGGCATTCACGCGCCCGTCTTGGCGAAGCGGTTTTTAATCTCTTTTTAACGATTAGTTAAACTAAGCTGGACTACGTCGCCGTATAACTCGTCTTCAAAACCGTACATGAAACTTTCACTTCATACGGCTCCTTTATTAATAACTGATGTTACGCACCCTGATTCTTATCAAGGTTATACAAGCGCACGAAACATCACGTATTGATGCCTATACTCTTACAAAATGAGTGGACTATCGACTGATTGAAGTGGGCGGCTCAAATCCAGCACCAATCCAGCAGCAATTGTTGTTTGTGTTATTGAAGAAACGGAAGTTGAGTGCGTAACATCAGTTAGTTTAACAAAAAATCCGTTGATTAAAGCCAATCTGTTGTACTCTCAATATAAGACACCGCATCAAGTCTGCCATAATGTATTTAATAATACTTCTCGTATTGATAATGATACCGGGTTGCTGATATCCTCAAAGGTGGATTATTTTTATGAATCTGATTAAAAAACTTAAAAACATTCATCAATGCAAGGAATGTGAACTGCTGGAAACTGATTTAAGTGAAACCAATTTAAATGGGGCAGATTTGAAAAATGCGAATTTGCAGGGCGCTGATCTGAGTTGTGCTTATTTATTTCGAGCGATTTTGACTCAAGCCAATTTAAGTGGTGCCGATTTAAGGGGAAGCGATTTAGGAAATGCCGATATCAGAATGGCCGATTTGAGAGAAGCGGATTTGAAAGGAGCAGATATGAGTGAGGCAGATTTAAGTGGCGCGGATTTAAGTGGCGCGGATTTAAGTTATGGAGATTTGAGATGGGTTGATTTGTATCGGGCGCAATTAAGAGACGCTAATTTAAGTTATGCCGACTTGACGGGTGCCGATTTGAGCGAGGCCGATTTAAGCGGAGCCAATTTAAAACATGCCGATTTGAGTCGGGTTGATTTGAGGGGCGCTAATTTGAAGGATGCCAATTTGACGGGAACGAATTTAAAGGATGTGATTAAGTACTGAAGTTAAGCCAGGGCGAACACGATCGGGCTGCCCCTACAGCCCATAAATACGCTGTATTTTGTAGGGGCATACCGACACCCGATACGATATGGCATTGGGCAAGCCTACGGATTGCCCAATCTTTTATAGTCTGCAATGTGGCAACAAAATTGCGGACTACAAACTTCTTAAACAACAAGGGTAAAATCATGGCAGACGATCCTGTGCAGAGAACCTCTCCGATGACATACGAAGAAGTGCTTCAAATCATTGAAGAAAACGCGAAGACAAAAGCAACCGAGCTTGAACTTTCAGAAGAGTTCATGAAAAAAGTGCCGCCTGAAATTGGCCAATTGACGCACTTGACAAGCTTAATTCTGTCTTACAATTTGCTTCCAGAACTACCGGATGAAATCGGTCAATTGACCAACCTGATCCATCTCCACATTGGAGGCAATAAATTAAAAACATTGCCTAAAACGATTGGTCAATTGACTCAGCTCAAAATATTGGTTCTGGGTGATGTTTTTGGTGGTAATCCTATAACCTCCTCGACAATCTCCTCGCTTTCAGTAATCGATAATCTGACTAATCTGGTTGAATTACACCTCAGCAGTACTCATCTGACGACCTTACCCTTTGCCGTTGAACGACTCACTCAGTTAAAAATCTTGGATCTGCGTTGGAATTTCTTGACGGCTTTACCGAAAGAATTGGGTTTGTTACCTAATTTGGAACATGTGTATGTTCATGCTAATCACAGCCTCACTTTTCCACCTCGTGAGATTATGAATAAAGAGACAAAAGAGATGTTGGCCTATCTGAGGGAGCAGTTGTAGTTTTTCAAGAATTTCAGAGCAACCACAATCAGGGCAATCCCTTGTGGTTGCCCTTTTGAAAATCAATAATTATCTACTATATCAACACGGAAAAAACTAAAATGTCTATTTTCAGAGCCTACGATATTCGCGGTATTGTCGGCGAATCTCTTACACCAGAAATCGTTACCCAAGTGGGGCAAGCAATCGGTAGCGAGGCTTTTGTCCGAAATCAAGCCAAAATCGTTGTTGCCCGTGATGGCCGTTTATCTGGCCCTGAATTAATTGAAGCGTTGATTGAAGGCCTAGAAGCGGCAGGGCGTGAAGTGATCGATATCGGTATGATGCCTACGCCTCTATTATATTTTGCGACGCATTATTTAAAAACCGGTAGCGGTGTGATGTTGACGGGTAGCCATAATCCCCCTAATTACAATGGCTTAAAAATTATGTTAGGGGGTGAAACGCTGTCAGGGGAAGCGATTAAAGCCTTGGAAAGGCGCATAGAGACGGGTGATTTGATCAGTGGCACGGGTTCACGACACACGACAGACATTCACCACGCTTACCTCTCGCATATTCATAAAGATATCAAATTAGCCCGTCCTTTCAAAGTCGTGCTGGATTGTGGAAATGGGGTTGCTGGCATTATTGCTCCCCATCTGATGCACGCTTTAGGGTGCGAAGTGGTTAATTTATATTGTGAAGTGGATGGCCATTTTCCCAATCACCATCCTGATCCCAGTATGCCAGAAAACTTAACCGATCTGATTAAAACGGTACAAAGCGAGGGCGCTGATTTAGGTTTAGCGTTCGATGGTGATGGTGATCGTTTAGGGGTGGTTGATGCGAAAGGGCGTATTATTTGGCCAGATCGGCAAATGATTTTATATGCGACAGATTTGTTAAAGCGTCATCCAGGGGCAGAGATTCTTTACGATGTGAAATGCACCCGGCATCTTGCCAAGGCGATTGAAGAAAAGGGTGGGAAACCCTTGATGTGGAAGACGGGACATTCTTTTATCAAATCCAAGATGAAAGAAACCGGGGCATTATTGGCTGGTGAAATGAGTGGGCATATTTTCTTCAAAGAACGTTGGTATGGTTTTGATGATGCGCTATACACAGCGGCCCGTTTGTTAGAAATTTTATCTCAAGACAGTCGTTCCCCAGAAGAGGTGTTTTCGACGCTGCCAGATGCGGTGAATACACCGGAATTAAAATTAGAACTTTCAGAGTTCGGTAAACATTATGAACTGATGGATACCATCCGCAACACTTTTAAGTTTGAAGAAGCAGAAGTCTCTACCATTGATGGCATACGAGCGACTTTTAAAGATGGTTGGGGATTAGTGCGTTCGTCAAATACGACACCTTGTTTAGTGATTCGTTTTGAGGCCGATAATCAAGTCGCCCTAGAGAAAATTCAAGAAACATTTCGGCGGCAATTTTTAGCGATAGATAAAGCGTTGAAATTGCCGTTTTGAAGTGGTGTAGAAACTGACTGGAGTTTCTACTCGAAAGAGGCGTATTCTATCAATCTCTTGAAGGCCCTATTTTCGTTGCAAAATTTATTTTGCAATTGGAGTGCAAAATTTATTTTGCTTCGGTCAATTGGAGTGCAAAATTTATTTTGCGAAGGCCCAATGTTTACATAAAATGGAGCCAAAATGACGGTCGTTTCTGCTACCCAACTGAAAACGCATTTATTTGAATATTTAGAACAAGTTCAAAATGGTGATACTATTGTTATTAAACGTCATAAACAAGAAGTCGCTCGTTTAATTCCAAGTCACTCCCCAGATTGGCGTGATCGGATGCGATTACAACCAAAACTCAACGTGTCAGTGGATGAGTTGATCATGCCGTTGTCGGAAATTTGGGAGGATTACGTTTGACGCAAAAATATTATCTCCTTGATACTCATGCCGTTATGTTTTGGAATCTCAAAGAAGAAATGTCGATGAAATTCGTACAATTTTTGGATGAACAAGACAAATTAGGGCATTTACTCATTTCTTCTATTTCATTTTGGGAAATAGCTTTATTGGTCAAGAAAGGCAAAGTAGCACTTAACAACATTCACGCTTGGAAAGCCGAACTCTTCAAAAATACCAATCTTAAACTTATTAATCCAAGCGTGGATGAGATGATTGATGCTACGCTGTTACCAAATATCCATAAAGATCCTTTTGATCGTTTGTTAATTATTCAAGCGAATCATCATGGTGCGTTGTTAGTTACGAAAGATTTAATCATCCCACAATATGATGTGCAAACATTTTGGATGTAAATTATCCCAGTCTGTTTTGTATTTAGCTAAATTGAAATGGTGGGTAACGGATTTTTAAAGCCCACCATTCCCCTACCATCCTTTATTCCTTAGAACTAGCGATTAAAAAAGAAATAAACGCGCTTTTTTGCTTAAGACGCTAAAGACGCTATTAGAGAAATCTTGTTTCCTTGCGTCGTTTGCGTCATTTGCGTCTCTTGCGTTTCGTTTTAAATTTTAAAATCAAGACAGTTTATGTTGAAGAATGAAAAGACCCTACGAAAGACATGTTGTTTGTTCAACGTTCAAATGTGGCTTTGAAAAAAACAACGCTGGCTAAGTAATTAATTAAGTGAAAAGGGTGGATGAGTGAATTGAGGTGATGAATTGTTTTATTATAAATAATGTGTGGGGGGGGATTAGTGTGGGATGGAGCGGGTGATGGGAATCGAACCCACGCCGTTAGCTTGGGAAGCTAAGGTTCTACCATTGAACTACACCCGCTAGGTGAAAGGAGTGGGCATTGTAATCAACATTTTTTCAAAAGTCAAATGGGCAAAGCTAAAATGATAGATATTTTTTTAAATGGTAAAGCGCAATCCGTTGAATACAATTGCAGTGTGGCCGCTTTGATTCAAACATTAGAGTTAAAAAACAAGCGGTTAGCCGTTGAAGTGAATTTAGAAATTGTGCCACGCAGTCAATTTGAGCATCAGATTTTGGCAACGGGGGATAAAGTCGAAATTGTGCAGGCGATTGGAGGGGGGTAATACCAATATTTAAAAAGCACAACCCCGTAGGGGTTGAATGTGAATAGCCCTTTGTTCCAACCTGGGGTTGCCAAAAAATCAATGATAAAAAGATTAAAAAGCACAACCCCGTAGGGGTTGAATGTGAATAGCCCTTTGTTCCAAGCTGGGGTTGCCAAAAAATCAATGATAAAAAGATTAAAAAGCACAACCCCGTAGGGGGTTGAATGTGAATAGCCCCAGGTGGCAACCTGGGGTTGCCAAAAGTTAAGTTTATTCCAGCAAAGAGTATATATGGGTTTCAATCCAGAATGGGTATAATTGTTAATTGTTAATTGTTAATTATGGTACCTATCAATTTGTATTGTGCGCGGTATGTGAGGAGAATTGAGGCGTTCATGAATTTATGTGTTCATGAGTTCATGAAGTTTAGGCGTTTTGAAGTTCAAAAATTAAGAAGTTCAGAAATTGAGAAATTATTTAGGTGGGCACAAAGGCAACTTAAACAGCCCGATACCATAAGGCACGAATTGTCATAACCCCCTGAAATCAAACGATTAATTTTCAAATCAAGCCTCAAATAAAAAAACCCGTTAGACTTACAATCTAACGGGCATATTGTTTAGGAGGTGAAAAACATGAAAAAACGGGTACGCATTCTACAGAGTTTCAGTTCATTTGAAAAGAAATATTTAAAAACCAACTACAAGGATTGTATAAAAAAGGATTTTACCGTATAAAGACTGCGATATTTTTCGATTTACAATTTTCTTTATATTGCTGGAACTTGAAAAGTTCTTCATAACATCAAGGGTAATTCGTTTTGCGAAAAGCTCGTTTCCTAATTCCTTGTACTCAATTCACAATTCACATACGCCATTCAAACTATTCACAATTGACAATTGATAATTCATCATTATTCAATTCGATATTGAACCCATTCCCATTACCCCCAAAAACCCTTTCTCGCTTTTTTCCATTTCTTTTTTATGTGATTTAAATGCCGTCGTTCATTTGGTTATTGGCTAATTTTAAAACACACATTTTTAGGCATAAATCAAATCATAAAATCGAATAAAAATAATCAGTTATATTCAAACTTCGCCATAATAAAATACCATTATCATTGCCTATTGCACAAAACACGCTTTTTAGATAACTGATTGAAATATAACATCATAATACTGATATTCGCCATTTGCCATTCGCTATTCGCTATTCGCTATTTGTTAATGGCAAAACGCATTTATCATTTAGAATGGAAAAAATTGCTTTTCAAAAAGTTCAACAGTAACAATGTATTATATAAAAATCAATAAGATATAGACTTCGCAATTTCTTTGACAGTACGGTATTATTTTAAATCATTTTGAAATCTCTACTTCTATGTCGGGTGGGTAACGTATGTTTGTTGCCCACCATTTTCTATGTAGGGTAGGTAACGTATGTTTGTTGCCCACCATTTTCTATGTCGGGTGGGTAACGTGTGTTTGTTGCCCACCATTTATAGCCGAGAAACACACCATGCCATCTGAAAAACTGACAGAATCCGAAACGAATGAATCTGCTGCACCTTCACTTGATCAAGCGATCACATCAGGCGATTTTGCGACACTCGATCACTATCATGTTATCCGTCGTAATGGGCAATTGAATTGTTTTGATGCCCGAAAAATCATCGCCGCTATGACGCATGCCTTTTTAGCCGTTGAAGGTGATACTGCGGCAGCATCAAATCGCATACAAAATGCCGTCAATGAATTAACTCAACAAGTTATTAAAGGCATCTCAAGGCATTTATCCGAAGAGAGCACGGTGCAGATCGAAGATATACAAGATCAAGTCGAATTAGCTTTAATGCGAGCCGGCTTCCATAAAGTCGCCCGTGCTTACGTGCTTTACCGCGAAGAACATGCTCACTTACGCGCTGAAAAAAGAGAGAAAACGGTGATTCATATCACCGATGAAGCCGGCCGACGTTGCCCTTTGGATGAAGATCGTTTAGGGGCATTGATTACTGAAGCGTGTGCCGATTTAGAAGATGTGACACCAAACCTGATTTTTGAAGACAGCTTGAAAAATATATTTGATGGGATTTCTAAACGGGATGTCAATCATGTCTTAGTCATGACAACGCGCACTCTGATTGAAAAAGAACCAAATTATACTTATGTTGCAGCAAGATTGCTGCTAAATCAGTTGCGTTCAGAGGCCTTCAGTTTTATTAATTTGCAATCCGTCTTTGCGACAGCAAGCAATATTGCCCATTATTATCCAGATTATTTTAAGGCTTATGTGCAATGTGCAATTGACAATGAATTATTAGAACCAAAATTGGCTGAATTTGATCTGACAAGACTGGGCAACGCGATCAAAGCAGAAAGGGATTTGCAATTTACCTATTTAGGATTACAAACGCTTTATGATCGTTATTTTTTGCACTGGGAAAACGTCCGTTTTGAATTGCCCCAAGCCTTTTTTATGCGCGTATCAATGGGCCTTGCTCTGAATGAAGATGATCGCGAAGCGCGTGCTATTGAATTTTATGAAGCACTGTCCAAATTTGATTTCATGACGAGTACACCGACATTGTTCAATTCTGGCACATTGCGTCCACAATTATCGAGTTGCTATCTCACGACAGTGCCTGATGATTTAGAAGGGATTTATGATGCGATTAAAGATAATGCGTTATTATCTAAATATGCAGGGGGTTTGGGCAATGATTGGACACCAGTGCGCGGTATGGGATCGCATATTAAGGGAACGAATGGGAAATCGCAGGGCGTGGTGCCGTTTTTAAAAGTCGCTAATGACACCCTTATTGCTGTGAATCAATCGCTGGGGGAAGGGACTATGGTGATTACTGCTGATGGGGTTAAAGCTGTTGAGGAGGTGAAAATTGGGGAAGATTTACTCTTGACAGCGCAAGGGGTTTTTAGTCCGGTTAAAGCCATTCATGTTTATCAGTGTAGTGAAGGATTGGTAGAGGGCAAGCCTAAGCGAGTGATTGAGATTAAGACAGAAAGACAATTCAGGCCTCTACGAGTGACTGATGAGCATCCTATTTTTGTCATGCGTGGTGTCAATCGGAATAATGGATTTAAACGGCAAAATCTTGATGCGAAACCGAAACAATGGGTGAACGCTGGGGAAATCACAGATACCGACATGATTGGGCATGTGATTCCGACTGAATCCAGTAATCCACTTAACCTGTCTCCAGACGATGCCCGTTTTTATGGCATTATGCTGGGGGATGGGCATATACAAAAAAGAGAGCAGAGTAATGCCGGTGTCTCTTTAGGCATCAGCAAAAAACCGGAAACGATAGTGTTTGTTAAGGCCTACCTGACTGCCCAGAAGGTACATTATTGGCAAACGATAGATGGTAATTGTTTATACATCAATTGGTCGGCTTCCAAGCTACCCTGGCTCAATCGAGAACACCTGTATGACAGCAATGGGGCTAAATCTGTCCATCGAAATATGCTTCATTTGCCAAAACCCCTCATTGCCCCATTATTAATTGGATTAATTGAAACTGATGGCTACTTAAAAGGGGGCGAACGCATTAGCTTCACATCCTCATCTCTTGGCTTAATTGAAGCCATCAGGTATATGGTTAAAAAGTACCACGTTTTAGCATCTGGACATGTGAGACATATAGACAGTGCCACCTTTACGAATCGTCAAGGTGAACGAGTTAAAGTGGATAAACCCTTTACAACTTACGAGTTATCTATCCCAGCTTTTGAGGAACTCGCAAACCATTTTGGAATCAGTCCTTATAAACAACCGTATTGGGTTTACCATAACAATAAGCTGTTTGAACGAGTCAATGCCGTTAATGTCATTGATTATCAAGACACCGTTTATGATTTTGTGGTTGATGGTGATCCCTCTTATACAGTCACAGCAGCGCTGGTGCATAACGGCGGACGAAGAAGAGGTTCCGGCTGCGCCTATCTGGAAACCTGGCATATTGATATTGAAGAATTTTTAGAACTTCGCAAAAACACAGGGGATGAACGCCGTCGCACTCACGACATGAACACCGCATCATGGATACCAGATGAAATGATGAAAAGGGTTTATGAAAATAGAGAATGGACCCTGTTTTCTCCAAATGAAGTGCCTGACTTGCACGAATTGTATGGAGAAGCGTTTACAGAAGCTTATGAAAAATACGAAGCAGCAGCAGACGAAGGCAAGATTCAGAGGTGGAAACGTGTTTCGGCAGTCGAATTGTGGCGTAAAATACTCACCATGCTTTTTGAAACAGCCCATCCTTGGTTATGCTTTAAAGATCCCTGCAATCTGCGTAGTCCACAACAGCATGTCGGAATCGTACATAGTTCTAACCTGTGTACCGAAATTACCCTGAACACGAAAGCGGGTGAAGAGGTGGCCGTATGTAATCTAGCAAGTATCAATCTACCCGCCCATATTCAAGAAGGCAAATTGAATAGAGAAAAGCTTCAAACCACGATTCAGACAGCTATGAGGGCATTAGACAACGTTATCGACATTAATTACTACTCCGTGCCAGCAGCGCGTACTGCTAACTCGCGCCATCGCCCAATCGGTTTAGGCATCATGGGCTTCCAAGATGCACTCTACAAACTAGGCATACCTTATGCCAGTCAAGAAGCAGTTGAATTTGCAGATTACGCCCAAGAATTCATTAGCTACTATGCGATTTCAGCGTCTACCGACTTAGCAGAAGAACGAGGTACTTATGAAAGCTTTAAAGGTTCATTATGGCATCAAGGCATTTTACCGATTGACAGTATTCAACATCTAGCAAAAGCGCGTGGTAATCAATATTTAGACTTGTCTACCACCTCTACCTTAGATTGGGAAAGCTTACGCGAGCGCGTTAAAACCGTCGGTATGCGTAATTCTAATACGATGGCGATAGCGCCTACCGCCACCATCAGCAATATCTGCGGTGTGACGCAATCCATTGAACCGACGTATCAAAACTTATATGTCAAGTCGAACTTGTCAGGCGAATTTACCATCATCAATCCTTATTTGGTACGCAATCTCAAAACACTGGGACTTTGGGATGACGTGATGGTGAATGACTTAAAATATTATGATGGCAGTATCCAATCAATTGATCGTATTCCCAAAGCCATCAAAATGTTGTATGCCACAGCCTTTGAAATTGATCCCACTTGGTTAGTCGAAGCCGCCTCGCGGCGGCAAAAATGGATTGATCAAAGCCAATCGCTGAATTTATACATGCTAGAACCCTCTGGCCGCAAACTAGACAACTTATACAAACTGGCTTGGTTACGAGGCCTCAAAACGACTTACTATCTGCGAACAATGGGCGCAACTCGTGTTCAAAAAAGTACCGCCATTAAGACTCAAATCAATGCCGTTAACGCCCCAAGCTGTAGCTTAGATGAAAATGAAGAATGCGAAGCTTGCCAGTAGGGATAATCCTAGTGCAGTAAAGCGGAAATGATCAGACCACCCCAGCCAACAGCTAAAGCAGTTGTCTAAAAGCTTAAGTCACCTAAAGGTGACTAAAAAAACACAAGATTTATAACAGTAGACAGTCAATTTGCGCTTTTGGCGCTCGAAATCTCGCTAGAGATAGGTTTAGTCACCTTTAGGTGACTTGAGCTTTTAGACAACTGCTTTAGTTGGCTTTTGATGGCTGGGTGGTCTCGATATTTTCGCTCTCTTGCACTAGGGTGTTGATTGGGCGCTTGATGAAAATAACGCAAAAGACGTTTTCACGCTAAAGTTTCGCGGAGCGAAACTTTAGCGTGAAAAAGAGGCGCAAGAGACGCAAAGAGATTTTTCTGAAAAGGAATAGAACGCAGATAATCCTGATTTTCGCTGATAATTGATCATTAAAAATGGAGAGCATTATGTTATTAGATTCTGACGACGCTGGCACATCAACCGAGATTTTTTCTTCTACTCGTAGAAAATATAAATCCACTCACAGCAAATCCACGAAAAAAGTGGTTTTCCCTGTTTCAAGCAGCCTCGATCCGATTACTATCGGTAAGAAACGGCCTGCAGCGGCTAACATCAAAATTGTTGGCGGACACGGTTATGACTTGCGTCAACCGATACCGGTCAAATACAATAGCGTGAGAGAACGCTTTTTGGCAGCCCGTAAAAACTTTTGGATACCTAACGAAATTCCAATGGGGGAAGATAAACTGCAATGGAATACCGGCCAGTTGACTGAAGCAGAAATGTGGCTCTTTAAAACCAATATTTCTTATCTCACCGCCGGTGATAACCTCGTTCCCGATAATATGGTGAATGCCATTTTTAAACACATCACCGCCAACGAGATGCGACAATATCTCCGCCATGTCGTGATGGAAGAGAGCAACCATATTGAATCTTATTTGTTTATACTAGAATCATTCGGCTTAGATGATAAAGGGCAAGGACAGGTTTTTAACCTGTATCAAGAAATGCCAGAACTGGTTGAAAAAGTCAATTGGAATCTGATTTTTACCAACAATGTCGTCAATTCAGACGCGCCACCTGGTTCACCAGAAGCCAACCGCGCCCTGTTGGAAGACTTGATTAGTTATTATGTTTTTGAATACCTGTTTTTCCCGCTAGGCTTTTCACAAATTTTTGCGCTGGCGAGGAAGGGCAAATTGAGAAACACGGCACAACAATATAGCTATATTTGGCGAGATGAAACGCTACATTCCAGCAATGGCTTATGGCTCATTCTGCAAATTATTCGCGAAAACCCTGAACTCTGGAATGCCGCGATGCAAAAACGTGTACGCGCCATTATTAATGATGCCGTCAGATTAGAAACTCTTCACGCTCATGCCGTGATGCCAGATGGCGGTATTGTCGGTTTACCCGTACTCACCTACATCGACTTTGCCCGATTTACTGCTGACAACATCTGCACAAACTTAGGATTGAAACCCCTATTTGGCATTCGGGAACATCCCATGCCTTGGATGAGCGAATACGAACTCAATCATGAAGTCAATTTTTTTGAAGGGCGAGTGCGTGAATATCAAACCGGTACTCAACTGACTTGGGATTGAAAATAACCCAAAACGACAGGGATTTGAGATTCGATGCGGATAAGCCATAACGACAGGGATTTGAGATTCGATGCGGATAAGCCATAACGACAGGGATTTGAGATTCGATGCGGATAAGCCATAACGACAGGGATTTGAGATAAGATTTATTATACCCAATCCTTGTAGTTGTTAGGGTTTATCCATTATTATACCCAATCCTTGTAGTTGTTAGGGTTTATCCATTATTATACCCAATTCTTGTAGTTGTTAGGGTTTATCCTTTATTATAAACAATCCTTGTAGTTATATAGCATTGCTCAATAAATCTTGTCATTACAAAACAAGGCAGTGGATGAAGTACCGTTTTAAAGAGATGGAAAAGGCCGAGCAAAGTGCTTGGCCTTTTTGAAAAGAGTTATTGACATTCGCTAATCCTCAACAGATCATGCTTTCCGTTTTCGTGTTTTATTGAATAACGACATAATAGTCTCATAATCGTACAATGAACAAACTATATTTAGGCGATTGTTTAGACATTCTACGCAATGAACTAGAAATCAAGCCAGAATCAGTGGATTTAATCTACATTGATCCGCCCTTTAATTCCAAACGCAATTACAATGTGTTCTTTGATGAGAAGGAAATTCAAACGCAACGAGTGGCTTTTGAAGATACTTGGTCATTGCATAGCGTGGGGGATTCATTGACTGAACTCGACACGATACACCATGATAAATTACTTGACTTGCTCAATGCTTATCAACACATAGCCCCGCAAGTATTCCCTTATTTGGTGATGATGACATTAAGGATTATTGAACTGCATAAGGTTTTGAAACCAACCGGAAGTTTTTACTTGCATTGTGATCCAACGGCTAGTCATTATTTGAAAACGGTTTGTGATGCGGTGTTTGGAGTTGGGAATTTTAGGAATGAGGTTATTTGGTGTTATTCAATTGGTGGAAAAAGTAAGAAAACGTTCGCTAAAAAACATGATGTTATTTTCTTTTATACAAAATGTCATGATGGTTCTCACACTTTTAATGAGAAAGGCGCTTCTATTCCAAGAAAACAAAATTCTCATATGAAATTGAAAAAAGATTCAAATGGACGTTTATATCAAGAAAAAGTTGATAAAAAAACAGGCAAAGTATATACCTACTATTTGGATGCTGGAAAAATTGCAGAAGATTATTGGATAGATATAGTCTATAAAAATATAGAAAAATTTTTATATGATGTTCTCATGAATCATTCTAAGGAGGTTTATGAAGAAAGCACTGAAAACCAAAATTAGAGGCCTAGATAAGTCTCAATTCAAACGACTAAGGGAATTGTCTCATCATGCCAAAAACCTCTATAACCAAACTTTATGGACGTTGCGAGAAGCTTATGAGGCGACGGGTAAATACTTTGCCTATCCACAAAGGCCGATAAGGCGATGAAGCAGGTTCATAATTTAGAAGGAGAAATCAATTATCGTCTCCTAAAAAGTGCGGTCTCTCAGCAAAGCTTGAGAAAGTTGGATAAGAATTTCAAGTCGTTTTTTATGGTGAATGAGGATTTCAAAAAGAATCCTAATAAATATAAAGGACAACCCAAACCGCCTCATTTTAAGAAAAACCAATACGATAATCTGATATATACTTATCAAGCCTTTCAAATCCAGAATTTCGAGGTGGTTTTGGATACCCGCAAAGGGAGGGAATTGAAAATTCCCCTGCCTAAGCCATTGATAGGCAAAACGATCAAGATGGTTGAGATCATCCCCAAACCACATTACTTTCAGGCCGTTTTTGTTTATGAGGAAAATCAAGCCGTTTATCAACAAGTTCAACCAAATGACAAGGTGATGTCAATTGATTTAGGCTTGAATAACTTAGCGACTTGCGTGACCAATGGCGTAATCAAACCTTTTATTGTTGATGGTAGGCGAATCAAGTCGGTTAACGCTTATTACAACAAGCGCAAGGCATCAATCCAGTCATACCTAGAAAAAAGTCGGGGTAAAAAATGGTCAAATCGATTGCAAAACCTAACGGACTGGCGCAATGCGAGAGTCAATGACTATCTACATAAAGCAACTGCACATGTCGTTAAAACTTGTTTAACTCATCAAATTTCTTTCGTTGTTGTCGGTGATGTTGCCAAATCACTTGATCAGATTAATTTAGGCACAAAAACTAATCAAAACTTCGTCAACTTATCTCTAGGCCAGTTTGTCGAGAAATTATCCTACAAACTTGGGCAACACAGCATTAAACTAATTGTTGCAAACGAGAGTTATACTTCAAAAGCGAGTTTTAAAGATAGTGATAAGATGCCCAAAAAGTATGAAAAAAATGCTAAGCCAACCTATAGTGGCAAACGACTTAAACGAGGTTTGTATCGAAGCAAGGACGAAACTTTAATCAATGCCGATGTTAATGGTGCGTATAATATTTTACGGAAAAGTGATTGTTCGTTTTCGTTTCAAAAATTGATTAATAAAGTCGGTAATGGCATCAAAAGTTGGTTACACCCAACAGGGCGAGTTTTCATTAAGTAACCCTAAGCGTTAAGGCAAGGGGATAATGGGTTGATCGTTCCCTTATGCTTCTATATAGAAATATTTCTATTAATTTCTATATTTCACTATAAAATTTCGATCTAGAAACGCTTAATAGAGAAGAAAAAGAACGCCTCGGCTATCCCACCCAAAAACCAAAAGCCCTACTTGAACGGATCATCAAAGCCAGTTCAAACGAAGGCGATATCGTACTTGACGCATTCTGTGGTTGCGGTACAACTGTTGACACCGCCGAAAGTTTAAACCGCCAATGGATAGGCATTGATATAGCTCCTTTTGCCTTATCCCTAATCAAACGCCGTTTAAAAGACACTTACGGAGACGATTTAAGCCAGTTTGAAATAAGAGGTACACCGACTGATGAACCCAGTGCAATTAAATTATGGGAACAAAACCCGTTTGCTTTTGAGGATTGGTGGCTAACCGAATTAGAAGTCTTTGCAACGACTTATGGCAAAAAAGGTGCGGATAAAGGTATTGATGGTATTGGCCAGTAT
>QNEL01000059.1 GCA_003645185.1 Candidatus Parabeggiatoa sp. nov. 3 | reverse complement strand
TAATGGTTTGCCACGACTTGAATTCATATTCCACATAAGTCAGTTTGAATAAATGAGGGATGGATAGAATATCATGTTTTACCTACTTTAAACAAGTATCAATTCATACGCTACGCTCTATAGATTATCATCCATCAATTGAACAGCGATGGAACGACTTATGAGGTTAGGAAATTTTTCATCACAAACTGCAATATCTTGTTCAATTTGGACTATTCCTATTTGATCTGTTTTACCTTTCGCTTGTACAGGCAAAACATAATGAGCCCCTCTCTTATCTATACCAATATAAATTTCATCAATTTCTACTTGCCCCATTCCTGATACAGTGGTTCTATAATGGTTTTGCAGAGAATAACAAGTTAGTCTTGTGAAGATATCAATCAGTCTATTGTATCGAAGCTTAGATAAAAGTGCTTGTTCATCATTCGATGCGTATTTTGTTATAACGCCTGGTGTCGCATCTGGAATCTTGGTTTCTGCTAATATTTCTGAAGGTATAATTCGTGATTTTTTAACCAAGCTAAGTCGGTATTGCACGCTGAAAGCCGCACGAATAATCCACTCATAGCCTTTGGGTGCTTTTGAGGTGATACTTTCTGGTAATTGGGTTCTATATCTGAACGAATAAAGTACGTCTCCTAAATTTTTAGGCAGTTTTATATTTAACGCCTTTGCTTGGATCACTAGCTCAGTTCTTTTAAACTGAATTTCTGTTTTACCATTCTCATAATATTGATTAAAAATGGCTTCTATCAGTCGAGAATAGCGGTTAGTGCCCATCTTATTTTCCTTTCCAACGCAAAACGATGACTTCTTCTTTTAAGTATTGTTGAGTTGCGGTAGAAAACCGAGTCCGAAATAAATCTCTTTTAATCAGCTCATATCCTTGAGCCTTAGCTATATCGCCCAATAATTCTCCCGTTTTAAGCAATACTCTCAAATAGGATGCTTGTTCACCAACAACATAAGCTAATTTTGCACCGGGTTTAAGAACTTGCGTTAATTCTGATAAATGACGTGCCATACCACCAAAGTAAAGCTTCGTCACACGACTGTAAAGCTTTTCAAATCCCGATGTTTTGCCTAATTCAAGTCTCCTTTGCTCTATTTTTTCTGCAAGCTCTTGAATCTCTTCGTGTCCCTCAACCCATTTATCATCATCGTCATCTTTATAGACATTTCGAGTATTTGAGCGAATTAAAGTCTTCTTTAATTGTCTAAGTTCTTGTTTATTTTGAATAAAATCCAATAAAACCGATTCTAAGCGCGTCGTTCTGGTATAATCTTTTTCATTTGGATAGGGTGGTGAGGTTATCACTGCGTCAATCGAGCTAGGAGATAGAACGTGACTTATTTCTCGTGCATCAGAAAGGTAATTGTGGGTTTTAGGATAGGCTCTTTTAGAAACCTTTTGTAAATCCAAAGCCATTATTCTGATTTCTTGCAACCAAATTTGTACGACATCAATATCATTTTTTGGATTCTTAACGCTCACTTCGGGGCAAAAATGAAGATTACTCACTCGGTATACTAATATTTTTGCATAAGCCAACAGTTCGTGGTTATAAAAAGGGCTTTGGTGTTTTTTGATAGCCTCCAAAAGGATCAAAGATTTGTGTAAGGGAAGAGGACTAATTGAATTGTTCAATAACAGTTTTTCTTGTTGTGGTTCAAGTGACTTTAAACTATCTATGCCCCTATTTCCTTTAAAGAAGAAATTATCTAAGCCTTGTTTTTTGAGCTTATTGGAAGCTAAGTCGGCAATCTGTTGTGCGTGTTTCAAAAGTAAATCGGGATCAATTTCCCAATCAACTTTGACCGAACTCACAAAATGAGCGAGATGGTTAGCTTCAACGCCAATCGCACTGATACCATTTAGTTTGGATTCAACCAGCGTGGTACCGGTTCCACAGAATGGATCCAAAATAACGCTATTTGATTCCAGCTTAAATTCATCAATATATTTTCTAACCAAATGAGGTGGAAATGATAAAACAAATCTATACCAATCATGTATGGCTTTATCTTTTGGTTGAATCTGATTGATTTTTTTATCAAAAGCCACTTTTTTTATTTGCTCTTGTGTATCAAGGTGATTTGGATGAGAAATATCTAACAATAACTGTTGCATATTCTGCCTTGGTTTCCAAAGTTGTTTGTCCTGTTTGTTGAATTGGTTATCATTTTTAAATAGCTTATAAAAATAAAACATTTGAGTTGCGACTTACTGATGAACTGCTTTTCAAGATTTGGACTCAAATAAACGTGGTTGATAAGTCTCTGGTGAATAGCCCTAGGTTCCACCTCAATGCCATTAAATTAAGGGCTTTCGCGGTGGTATGCCCCTACAAAACCCAGCGTATTATGTGATTGTAGGGGCAGCCCGATCGTGTTCGCCCTAGCTTAACGAAGGTGGCATTGAATCTACGAGAAACCTATCGCAATAACATGTTGATGTTAAGCGGCCCCACTACCGTTGTCAAATATCGCCCTAATTCATATAATTCTATTCTTTCATTCAACAACCCAATCGGAGAAAATAACCACATGCTTCCTATTACTATTATTGGCACAGGGCTGGCTGGGTATACCGTGGCGCGTGAGTTTCGCAAACTTGATAAAGATGCCCCTTTACGACTCATCACTGATGATGATGGGCATTTTTACTCAAAACCGATGTTATCCAATGCCTTTGCTCAGAAAAAAACGCCTGAATCATTGGTAACCACACCCGTGACTAAAATGGCTGAACAACTCAATGCTGAAATATTAACCGATACACCGATCACGAAAATTGATCCTGCACAACATGCCGTTTATGCTGGCGATAAACGTTTAGACTATAGCCAATTAGTCTTAGCTTGGGGGGCCGAGCCTATTCGCTTACCCTTGGCTGGCAATGCAGCGGATAAAGTCTTATCAGTCAATACTTTAATTGAATATGCCGAATTTCGCGCCGCGTTAGAAGAGGGTAAACGAGTCGTGATTATGGGGGCCGGATTAATCGGCTGTGAATTTGCGAACGATTTGCAACCGGCCGGTTTTTCAGTCACTTTAATTGATTTAGCCCCACAAGCATTAGGGCGACTCGTTCCAGCAGAAGTCAGTCAAGCCTTACAAGAAGCCTTACAAGAATTAGGGATTACGCTGCTTTTTGGCAAAGCCGTGAAGAGTGTCGATCAAGCCGAAAGCGGCTATCGTTTAAGCCTGACAGATGACAGCATTGTAGAAGCCGATGTCGTCTTGTCGGCGATTGGGTTACGGCCACGTACAGAATTGGCGGCTCAAGCCGGTTTATCAGTGGAACGGGGTATTGTGGTTGATCGTTTTTTAAAAACGACGGCCGAAGATATCTATGCGCTAGGTGACTGTATCCAAATTGAAGGTTTAGTTTTACCCTTCGTCATGCCACTGATGAATGCGGGCCGCGCTATAGCTAAAAGCTTAGCTGGGCAAGAAACGGCTGTCAATTACCCTGCCATGCCAGTGGTTGTGAAAACACCTGCTTTTCCTATGGTGGTTTCACCACCGGCCGTAGGGCTCAAAGGCGAATGGCAAATTGAAGTTGAAGGTAAAGATGTCAAAGCCTTATTTTATACACCCAGTCAACAACTCGGTGGTTTTGTATTGACTGGGGAAAAAGTGGCAGAGAAAGCGGCATTAACTAAAGAATTGCCGCCTGTATTAGTCTAAAGATATAGTACAACGGATTTACGGTATAAACGGATGAGTTTATTGGTAGCGTTGAGTCAATCCGTTTATACCGTAAATCCGTTGTACTCAATCCGCTGTACTCAATCGCTGTACTAAATCAAATAAGCTTTCTTAGCCAAATTGTGCAAAATATCTTCAAGCTGATAAGATATCAAACTCTGCAAATCGTCCGTATTAACTTCTTCCAGCGTGACTTGATTATCGTCTTGAGACAAAATCAAATCACCCGCTTCAATGCTTTTTCGCATTACTTTTAATAACGCTGCCCGATCATGCTTACCATCCAAATGCTTTAATATCAGACGATTAGCCAAGTTTAAAGAAAACACTTCATAACGTAGATTCGTCACAGCCTTACCTAGCTCACTTTGCAAACGCGCCACTGGGCTGGCTATTGGATACTCACTCACCCGCAAAGTAAACTGTGGCGGATAAACCGATAATTCGACAATGTCTTTTAAAGAAAACGTCAATAACATTGTCTTAATTTCATTTATCTCTGCCTGTGACAATACCAAAGTTTCCTTGAAATGTTTCCCTCTCGCCAAAGTCAACAGTCTCTCAACCTTCTGAATCAAAGTCTCAAAAGACAAACTTTGCGGCCAGGCTTCACCTAAACACAAACAAACGGCCTTTAAAAGTAATGAACCAACAGACAAAACCGCTTCCCCTGCCAAATTCTCAAACTGTTCTAACGTTTCCTGTCTCAATGACGCTGACACTTCGACGGATAGATTTTTTGAAACCGGTTTCAGCGGTGCGGCAATATAAAAATCGCTGATTTTGTCAACTTCTAAATGGCGATTAAGCGCAATGTGCTGATGACACAATAACGTCTCTCTAAACGCATTATTGCGTAAAAAATCCAAATATTGTTCTCTTTCAACAAAATTGTTCTCTAATAATTTTTTCGCCTCATTGGCAAAAACATTATCGACTGATATAAAAGGTGTTCTCGTGTCAATCAAATATTGCAAACCATGACGAGTCGCATGTTCAATAAATTGAGAAAAAAACACGGGATCATTATATTCCTCCAAATATTCATGAAATAAATAATGATCATCTAATTGACTCACATACTGCAATTCTTTTTTCAGTGACAAACTATAACTGTCGTATTTCTGTTTTATTGAATCAACGAAAAATTTCAATAAAGATTTCGCGTGTTCAAGTTTTTCTATTGGCGCTTTCACGTTTTTAGTGTGATATAACACCATTTGCCGCAACATTTTATCAAGATGCCAGCCCGGATAAACGTTATAACTCACATAAGCCACACCGTTAGGCTGTAAATGTTCATGACAAATTTGCAATACTTTATCGCGCACATCTGGAGACACCCACGAATAAACGCCATGTGCCACAATGTAATCAAACAAGCCCAATTCAGCATCAAACGTCATAATATCTTGATGTTTAAGCGTGATATTATGCAAGCCAATCTGGCGCATAAAATTTTGCCCCACTTTGATTTGCAGCTCAGAAAAGTCAATGCCAACAAATTCACCATTCGGAATAGCTTGCGCCATAGCAATGATATTAATACCGCTGGCGCAGCCTAATTCTAATACGCGACAATTTTCAACCGGCGGTGGCTGCATACCCAATAAAGTGGCAAAAGTCGCCAAATTGTTGGGTTGCGTTTGTTTATAAACATGTCTCGTGTAAGGAATATCATCATAAATATTGGTTTTCATAAATCAGGTATTCAACAAACAGTCGCGGCAAAACATTTTGCCGCGAAAACAATCATTTTATGTAGGGACAATCCATTATGGTTGCCCATCCTTGTGCTTGCCTATTATTGGATAAAAGACTATCCATCCGCCTTCAACATCATGACTTGAACATAATACTTAATGACACCCGCGCTATCAAAAGCGATAACCACATTGCCATGCGGTTCATACCCTTCAGCCATTTTTTCATTGACAGCCTTACTCAACTGTTTATCATAATGCTCCACAACAACAATATATTTATCCTTTTCCATCATACCCCCTTTTATTAGTATTATTTAATGACTTGGTGGGCAACATAAACACGTTACCCACCCTACATGACATCTCGGTGGGCAACAATCTTTACCCTTGGGCAACAATGGTGGGCAACAAAAAGACGTTTCGCGCCAAAAGTTTTGCGCGCAAAACTTTTTTTGCGATCCCACCCACGAGAATTGAATATGGAAGACATTAACATAGATAAATACATTCTAGGCGAAACGGATGAAGAATTTTTGTGTACAGGTGAAGAGAATAATCAACAAATCACCTTAGCGATGATTCAACAAACTGAATTACACCTAGATATTTTAAGCCGCGACTTTGATCCCGACGTGTATGACAACCCTGACTGTTGTGAAGCCATTGAAGACTTAGCATTACTGAGTCGCCATTCACGCATTCGTATTTTACTCCATGATAGCAAAAAAGTGGCACAACGTGGTCATTTAATGTTTCATTTAGGCAGACGCTTAGGCAGTCTCATAAGCTTTCGCAGCGTTGCAGAAGTCCACAAAAGCATTCCAGACACCTTTCTCATTGCCGACGGCATTGGCATTATACATCGCCCTTACACCGATACACTATCGGCCACCGTTAATTTTAAAGATCGGCCAAAAGTTAAAGAATTCACTCAATTATTTGAGAAAATTTGGCAAAATGCTGAACCCGATCTCGAATCACGTTATGTGGTTGTTTGAGGTAACCATTTTTAATACTTTACGGCGTTCACAGAGTAGCACAGAGTTTCACAGAGGGGCAAAACCTCTGTGGCCCTCTGTGGCCCTCTGTGAACTCCGTGTTGAAAAAAAAGTTTTTAGCAATTCATAATGAACCATTTAACCCATTTAACCAATATTTTTTTAATCGGGCCCATGGGCGTGGGCAAAACGACGATTGGCCATAGGGTGGCCGATATTTTAGAACGCACTTTTATAGACAGTGATCATGAAATCGAAGAGCGTACCGGCGCAACGATTCCATTGATTTTTGAATATGAAGGGGAAAGCGGTTTTCGCAAGCGTGAACAAGCGAGCATTGCCGAACTAACAGAACGTCAAAATATCGTCTTATCCACAGGGGGCGGTGTTGTCTTAAATGCTGATAACCGCCATCATTTGCACAGTCGTGGATATGTGATCTATTTACAGGCTTCTGTAGATGAATTATTGGAACGCACAGCGCATTGTCGTCATCGCCCCTTGTTGCAAACGGAAAATCCCCGTGAACGCTTAGAAACGCTTCTTAAAGAACGTCATTTGCTATATACGGCAGTGGCCCATATCACCATTGAAACGGGCCATCGTACTATACGTCAAGTGGTTAAAGCCGTTTTAAGACATTTAAAGAAAATAGAGTATACGACATGAAAACATTACAAGTTGATTTGGGTGCGCGTAGTTATCCTATTTATATAGGGCAAGCTTTGTTAGGCGAAAGCAAATTGATCGCGCCATACGTGAAAGGGCAACAGGTGTTAGTGGTGACGAATAAAACGGTAGCAAAACCGTATTTGGAAAAAGCACTGAGCGCCTTTGCCGATTATCAAACTGCTCATGTGATTTTACCCGATGGGGAAGAGTACAAAAACCTAGAGGTTTTAAACCAGATTTTTGACACCCTCTTAAAACGGCATTTTGATCGTCAAACCACCTTAGTCGCATTAGGGGGAGGCGTAGTAGGCGATATGGCCGGCTTTGCAGCCGCAGCTTATCAGCGTGGCGTACCGTTTATTCAGATTCCAACAACTTTACTGGCTCAAGTTGATTCCTCAGTAGGTGGCAAAACGGGAGTCAATCATGCACTCGGTAAAAACATGATAGGGGCCTTTCATCAGCCCAATTGCGTCGTGATCGATATCAATACTTTGCAAACCTTAGACGATAGGCAATTGAGTGCGGGTTTGGCAGAGGTGATTAAATACGGATTAATCAATGACTTAGGCTTTTTTGAGTGGTTAGAAAACCATGCCACTGACTTATTAGCACGCGATTCGCAGAGTTTAAGTTATGCGATAGCACAATCTTGTCAAGATAAGGCCACGCTTGTGGCTGAAGATGAGCGTGAAAATGGACGACGGGCCTTACTGAATTTAGGGCACACATTTGGACATGCCATTGAAACGGGTATGGGATATGGACAAGTTTTGCACGGTGAAGGGGTAGCGATAGGTATGGTTTTAGCGGCGCAAATGTCAGCACAATTGGGTTGGATAAACCAGACTGATGTTAGCCGTGTTATGGCATTGATAGAAAAGATGAATTTACCAACCGATCTGCCTAAACAAATGACAGCAGAAAAAATGTTGGGATTCATGCAAGTGGATAAAAAAGTGCGTCAAGGCAAGATCCGTTTAGTGTTATTAGAAAAACTCGGTAAAGCGGTTATCACCGATAACTATGAGCCAAAAGTCTTGAATGACACCTTAAAGGGGTAAGGCTACAATATGCTTGTAGGGGCAATCCCTTGTGGTTGCCCTTCCTTGGCTACAAGGATTATTTATAAGGCACCCTTCATTTTCCAGTTTACAGTTTTGACTAAAAGTAGAAACGTTAAAGATTCTGAAAGCTAACCAAAATAGGAACGAAAAATCAAAGACATGACGTAAAATGATTATGGCAAAGCCAAGTATCGTCATTAAAATGAGGCTTAAACTAGCAAACAACCGTTTTTTTTAGGAATGTTTAACATGACTTTTTGATTTTAGGTTTTTAGGTATAACAACAAGTACAGGGATTTGAAGATTTCTGGTTGCCCTGAAGCCGTAATGAACAGAAATGCACTAGAAAATCATTCAAATCAACGTGTTATCTCACCTCCTATTGCACCTTACCACAATTATCAAAAACATTAAAGCGACATAATATGCTAATAGCCCGTATTTACAGCGTTCTCTTTCCGATCTTGACTATCGTAATAGTAGGTTATCTATATGCACGTATCAGGCCGATAGATATGAGTACCGCTAACCGTCTCAATATGGAAGTCTTTACGCCCGCCTTGCTATTCACGGTGTTATCCGATAACACATTTAATATCATGGATTACCAACAATTAGCCCTAGCTACAATACTGATGATACTAGGCTCTGGCATCATAGTATTCCCATTAATTCGTTGGCTTGGAATCAACCCCAAAACCTTCATGCCCTCCATGATGTTTGTGAATGCAGGTAATATGGGTATTCCCGTCGCACTGTTTGCATTTGGAGAGGTTGGTTTACCAGCGGCAATGTTGTTTTTAATGACAACAGCACTGCTCAATTTTACCTTAGGGATATCTTTAGTCAGTCAACGTGCTTCTTTAATTGCACTATTAAAAATGCCACTAATTCAAGCCACGCTACTCGGTTTACTCATTAGTCTAAGCTCAATCGAGGTACCCAGCTTATTGATCACACCTATTAAGATGTTAGGCACTTGTGCGATACCCGTAATGTTATTATCACTCGGAGTACGCTTGAGTGATATTGATTTAACCCATTGGCGAATAGGTTTATTAGGGGCCGTTTTGCGTCCACTTTCAGGCGGCCTCATGTTTTTAATCATACGACCTTGGTTCACATTAACACCATTACAAACGAGTGGATTACTCATTTTTGCTATGCTACCTCCCGCCGTCGTGAATTATATTATTGCGGAACAATATCAGCAGGAACCACAGAAAGTGGCAGCGATTGTCATGCTTGGCAATGTAGCCAGTTTTATCAGTTTACCAATTGCTTTAGCGTTCATATATCAATGAACAATTTTGCGTGGAACAGTGAATTTGAGGGCGAACACTTTCGGCTCGCCCCGACATAAAATCTACAAAATCACGTCTGCATACCACCGCGAATGCCCTTGTGAAATTATTGACCTACTTCGTTCAGAGCTACGCTCGATCAGCATAGTTCAGTTATCACTGTTCCTCTTTCACCCCAAAGAAATGTTCAATTTTATTAAGAAACTGCTTATAAGCCGCCTCTTTCGTTTCGACTTCATCGTGTTCCACATGCTTGTGTTTTTCTGTCATTTGCTGACGATAAGCCAATACTTTACTCACCAGTTCAGACACTTCAGGTTGTTCTGCGATTAAAGGCGCAATATCAGCCTGAGTTAATTCAAACAAATAAGTATCAACAAGCGCAATCACGGTAGCGGTTCTATCTTCACCCGTCAGAAGGGCCATTTCACCAAAAAAGTTCCCAGCCCCTAAACGAGCAACCTCTTTGGATTTTCCATCATCTGCCCGCACATAAACGCCAACAACACCTTCAACAATAAGAAATAAGGAATCGCCCGCATCACCTTGCTCAACAATCACATCACCTTGCTCAATATGATGACGACGAATGCAATCACTCAGGTAGAGTTTAGCTTCATCAGAGAAAGGTTTGAATATATCCACTTCTTGTAAAAGGGTAATCGGTTTAGTCGCTTCTTCTCCCCCTCTTTCTTTAACCCCTTTAAACAAGTGAATTTCTTGTCGCTGTACAGCCGGTGTGATACCCGCACGGTTCAAATGAAACCAAACTCGCGTCCAAACATTTTCCAAAATATAAAATTTATCGCCATAGTCATCAGCACAAAAGGCGATCCAGTAAGTTGCAGCCCATTCGTTGATACCGGTCAAAAAAATGACGGGGGCCGGATCTTTGAGCACTTTTTCAGCCGACAGCAATGCATCAAGCAGAATTTTTTTCACGCGATCGGGCGGATGCATAGGATGAACATACACCGTTGGCCATAACCAGTAAACGTCATCCGGATAACAAAAATTAAGAATAGGAGATTCAGAAGCCATACTGTTGGGAATACTTAAAATGCACTCTGCTCTTGTTTTTAGCCGAGTGCTTCGCCAAGTGATGTCAACAATTTCCCCTTCATCAAACTGGCCTATTTTGACCCAATCGCCGATCCTAAAAGGCCTTTCTATGTTAATTGCAATTCCTGAGAAAATATTGGAAATATTAATTTGAATCGCTAAACCAATAATCATGGCAATGACACCAGAAGTTGCCAAAACACTGGTCAGTTGCTGATTATACACAAAGGCAATAATCCCAACCACGGCCATAAAGTAAATAATGAAAGCCAAAAACAGCCTGACGATATTCGGTATGAGGCGCCCTGTTTTTTCTTCTATAGGTGTCCAAATAAAACTTTCAGAGGCTAAATTCAGAAGAAATGCCGGTATTATCCACCACAGGATATCGAATACCATGATAAAAAACTTCATAGACTCTTCAAAGTTTTTCGCCAACCAGTCAACTAAGAGTATCTCCCCAGATAAAAGCAAAAGAAACGCTAAGAGCGTTTGAAAAAACCAAATGAATTTGGACCATTTTCTAAACTTTTTAGCAAAAATATTAAGCACTAAGATGAAAATAATGCTTAACACCATCATATTGAAAGCATGTTGATAATCAATTTTCCCCCGCAAGGTCAATTCATTCTTTTTAATTTGAATATTCGTATTAAACTGAGAATATTCGACTATGCCAGCTTGCACATTAAGATATTCAGGATCCCCCAGGGAAGATTTCTTAGCCACATCTTGGAAAAACCTAATTTGTTCTATAGTCCAACCCGCTGTTGGACTGAGAGCCTGACTTTTTTGCAGTTTTTCCAACATTTTGTCGCTATCGCCCATACCCAAGATATCTGTCACATAAATCAAATTATTTCTGGTTAACTCTCGATGATGAAAGTGAATACCAAGTGTATGTTGTTTATAAATGTAACGTTCGGCAAGAAAATCTGCCCGAAAACGACTTTTAATTCTGTAAACACGATAGGTAATCTGATCCTTTTTTTTATTTTCAAGAGGTGTTTTTAATTGCTCTTGGATCATATCTGGCTCAACAGCATTAAGAAATTCTATCAGTTGAGGGTTAGAATCACCGGCAAAACGAAACCAGATATGAAAATCTAAAGAAAACGTTAAATTATTAATCTCAAAATCACTGATTTCATTGATTTTGATCCCGGTATAAACGACATTGGTTCTATACATGTACTTGTCGTTAATGATTAACACGCGATCCTTCTGAAGTGCCGCTTCTAAATCTGAAATTTCATTGGGATTACGCATAGCCTGAAACTGAGTTAAAGCAGAAACGAGCTTTTCATTTTTGTATACACCAATGGCGACGGGTTTTTGGGCATCTCGGTTTTCATCAAAATAATTGAAACCTGTCGTACCTTCCACGGCATCATGAATATTAGTGAAACTGGCTAATACATCACGGATACTAGCACGATCAGTCTTAAGGCTCTCCTTCGTGCCTGTAATCTTGGCCTGTTTAATCGCTTTCATTAGTACCATTATGGTATCATAAGCGTAAGCGGCTGACCAATCTGGTTCTTCATTGTATTTATCGTGGTATTTTTCCTTGAACCTTTGGGCTTTTTCATTGGCCGTATCAAATATCAGCGGTGTTGCCACATAAATATCATTTGTATAATAGCCCGGATTAGCTTTTTCTCTTGGGAACGTTTTAAAGCCATTCTTAAAAGTTTTCTCGGAAAAACCAGAACCGCTGATGATAGGATTTTGGATGCCGGCATCTTTGATTAATTTCACTAATGGAATGCCTTCACTGGCCTGTGTCGCCAAGAGAATAGCGCCAGCACTTTCCCCATCCAGCTTCAATTTTTTAACGATATTTTTAAATATCATCTCCTTCTTTTTTGGATCATCACTGTCTTGAAAATCCCATTTATTCGATACCTCCAAGTCGTCTAATTTCTCAGTGGCTTTTTCAAACATTTCTGCTAAATAAGAACCATAGCCGCTACCATCATGAATAATAGTCACATGTTTCAGTTGAAACACTTTTTTAACATAATGAGCCAAAAACTGACCAGAGGCACTCGCATTATAGATATTTCTAAAATACCATTCGTTACCTTGGGTCACTTTGACATTGACAGAACCAGGCGTAATAGCGGGTATGCCATATTTTTTGTAGACTTCCCCGCCTGTGATAGAACAAGAACTATACCAATGCCCTATAACAGCAAGGGCTTTATTTTCATCAACTATCCGAAGTGCCTCGCTTTTAGCTTTCTCGTCGGCTTTGCACTTATTCTCGTCATCATAAGTTATGAGTTCGACTTTTTTGCCATTGAGTTCATCTTTTTTGCCATTAATCTCATCCAAGTATAAGCGAATGCCTTGTGTCATCAGTCTCCCAGCTTCTGAATCAGTCGGGCCGATAAAAGCAATATAGATAGTTTCCTCTTCTTCTTGAAAATAATATTTCTGGAGTGTCCAGATTAAAAAGAAAAAGATAATAATTAACATAAAAATGTTGATTTTCATAAGCTTTTACTCACCCTAAAAAGTGCTTTTACCAATTTATAAAGACAAGAAAATTAACCTAATGAAGCATTCAAAATAATTGTGGTTAGTAATGATACCATTTTAAGTCTGCCTGTATCCCTCAATTGGATTTTTGAGTGTTGATTTTCAATCATTTTTTCTCGCATCAAGTTGATTTTTGATTTTGATCTCAAAATTCAAACATCATCATGATTCAAAGCCTTATCGATATCAATTCAGTCTCACAAATTGCTGATTGTAACGGATTTTGGGGACACCATTAAATAATGAGGCTTTTTTCTGATTTGAAAGGGTGAACACGCCCTCCCCAAAATCTACTCTATGCACATAACCTTTTAAACCATTGATTTTTATATTAATTAACCTTACCTGATTTGATGGCATGGTGGGCAAGCGGGCAACACGATTTAGGGTATTTTTTGTAGTTTAGGGCTGCCCGCTTACCCACCCTACGAAGATTTGTGTGCATAGAGTAGCCCCAAAATTCGTTATAATCAGAAAAATTGTTATCCCAAGTTTCAATTTAATTGCAAGTCGCCAATTGCTCTGTGCAGGGCTTCGTCAAAGTCCGATATAAGTTATTGATTTATGAATGATATACGGAAATTATTTCAAAAAATATATTAAAAAACAGCAACCCTAGGTTGCACCTCAATGCCACCTTCGTTAAGCCTGGGCGAACACGCAGGTTCGCCCCTACAACCCCGTCATGACGTGGGGTTTGGTAGGGGCAGACCACCGCGAAAGCCCTTAACGAAGGTGGCATTGAGGTTGCACCTGGGGCTATTCACATTTTCTGAGCGTAGTATAGCTTCGCTGTACACAGCGATGAAAACCCCTACGGTGCCTTAGCTTTTTAAGATTTTTTTTGATCGATTTGCTTTTGTAGTCCATCCAATCGCGAAAGCTTTTAAAAGTTTTTCACGAAACCAAGTTTTGCGCGCAAAACTGTATTTCACTTAAGAAGTTTCGCTCCGCGAAACTTCTTAAGTGAAATTCACGCTAATGTTTCGCTTCGCTAAACTTCTTAAGTGAAATGTGAAAAATTGTGCCCGCGTGCAGTATAATATAATTAATTTCTTTTGGAATGAATGAATAATTAATTAA
This sequence comes from Candidatus Parabeggiatoa sp. nov. 3, assembly GCA_003645185.1. Classification (GTDB taxonomy): domain Bacteria; phylum Pseudomonadota; class Gammaproteobacteria; order Beggiatoales; family Beggiatoaceae; genus Parabeggiatoa. The sequence continues at coordinate 10,364 of QNEL01000059.1, read as the reverse complement.
CTATTAACAATACCTTCGCCAATTTTAAAAATGAGCCATTTCCCTAAAAATACTGATTTTTATCAAATAAGTTTGACGTTTTTTACAATTTAGCGAAGGTATGGTATTAACTTGCCTTATTGAAATTCGCTTGAAGTCTAATTCTTTTTACACTTCAAGCGATTCACAAATAAGTGATAAACAATTGAGCCTTTAAACAAAAATCAAAATGTGATGCTCAAAGACTATCTTTTTTGCTCATTAACTGGTGCTGGCCAAGGTTTATTAGCCGTTTTAGCGATAGGAAGTGGGCAGATATCCACGTTTTCCGGTGTCAAAGAATTGGCTTGATTCGTTGAGAAAGCTTCCTTTCCTTTCTCACCTTGAAAAATATGAAATTCTTGCCGCATGACAGCGGGCGCGATGTTAGCACGGTTTAAATGAAACCAAACTCGTGTCCAGACATTTTCCAAAATAAAAAATTTATTGGCATAATTATCAGCACAAAACGCAATCCAATAGCTTGCCGCCCACTCATTGATACCTGTCAAGAAAACAACAGGGGCTGGTTCTTTGAGAATTTGATCAGCAGACAATAGGGCATCAAGAAGAATTTTTTTCACCCGCTCTGGGGAATGCCTTGGATGAACATAAACGGTAGGCCATAACCAATACACTTCATCAGGATAAAAGAAATTAACAATAGCCGATTCGCTTGCAATACTGTTAGGAATACTGATGATACACCCATTTCTCCCTTTAAGCCGAGTGGCCCTCCAATTAATATCTATAACTTCTCCTTCGTCAAACTTGCCGATTTGAACCCAATCCCCAATTCTAAAGGGACGTTCCATGTTAATCACAATACCGGAGAAGACATTTGAAATATTAATTTGAATGGCCAAACCGATAATCATGGCAAGCATACCAGAGGCTGCTAATAAACTGGTAAATCTTTGTTCATACACAAAGACAATAATGCCGACTATGGCCATCAAGTAAACAAAAAGTGCAAAAAAATGACGTATGATATTCGGTATAGTACCCACTCGTTGTTCTAAAGGTGTCCAAATAAAACGTTCTGAGGCCTCATTAAGTAGGAATGCGGGTATCAACCACCATAGTATATCAAATACGTTTATGATAAATTTCACTTCGGACGTATTACTACTTTCAGCTAATAAGTCAGAAAAAAATATAATTTCACCACTGAGCAACAAAAGAAAGGCAAAAATCACTTGAAAAAACCAAATAATTTTAGAAAAAACGGGTTTTTTTCTACCAAAAAAGGTCAGTATTAAAAATAGCATACTGCTTATTACCATTAGCTGGTAAGCATATTTATATGGAATAATGCCTCGTAAGCTGAATTGGTCTTTTTTTATTTGAATAGCTGCATTAAATTGAGAATATTCAACTAGCCCTTCTGGCATATTGAGATAGTCAGGATCTCCTGCAGAAAATTCACTGACAATATGAGGAAAAAACAAGACGCGAGTGATCGTCCAGCCAGAAAGCGGGCTTAATACGCGCTTTGTAAGCAAGCTTTTAATCAAGGCATGTTGGTTTCGCTGTCCCATACCCACAACATCAGTAACATAAATCAAATTGTTACGAGTTAATGTTCGATGCCGAAAACTGATACCCACAATATGCTGTTTATACACAAAAAAATGCTCAAGAAAGTCAGCCCTAAAACGGCTTTTGATTCTGTAGACACGATAGGTTATTTTATCTTGGTGTTTATTTTCAATAGGTTTTCTCAATTGTTCCTGGATTTCTTTATGATTGATCGCATTGACAAACTCAATATCATCGGGATTAAAATCCCCTTGAAATCGAAACCATAATTTAAACTCCAAAGTAAACTGTAAATTTTTGATATCAATCTCACTGATCTCAATAAATTCTATACCCGCATAGACAACATTGGTTTTATACATCTGCTTTTCATTAATAAGCAATACCCGATCGTTTTGGATTGCATCTTGAAGGTCAGTAATCTCATTCGGATGACGCACAACCTGCAATTGAGTTAAGGCAGAAACAGAGTTTTTATGTTTATAAATCCCAATTGAAACTGGCTTTTGGGCATCCCGGTTTTCATCAAAATAATTTAAACCCGTTACCCCTTCCAGCGCATTATAAATACTATTGAAGCTGGTCAAAGCGTCTTTAATTTTTATTCGATCTTCTTTTACTGCCCATGGCGCTCCTTCAATTTTGGCTTTTTTGATAGCTTCAACAAGTACCATCGCCGTATCATAAGCATAAGCGGCCGCCCAACCGGGTACTTCATCGTAGGTGTTGTGATATAACTCTTTGAAAGTTTGAGCTTTTTCATTAGCTGTATCAAATATCAAAGGCGTTGCGACATAAATGTCATTAGTATAAAACCCAGGATGTTCATTCTCCATGGGTAGGCCATCAAAACCCTCATAGAAGGTTTTTTCAGACAAAGAGGATGCGCCTATAATTGAATTTTGAATGCTGGCTTCTTTAATTAATTTGACCAACTTCACACCTTCTTTGGCTTGCACGGCCAGAAGAATGACACCGGCCTCTTTTTGCTTGGCCTTGAGTTCATCAACGATTTTTTGAAAAATCTGCTCCAAATTGTCATTAGTTTTGTCGTAATACCATTGGTTTTGAACAGCCATGCCAAGTTTCAATGACTGTTCTTCAAAAACTTCAGCAAGATAAGAACCATAAGAGGCTGTTTCACGAATGATACTCACCTTGTTTTGTTTAAAAACATTTTTGACGTAGTTGGCTAGAAATTGGCCAGATGCTTTCGCATTATAAATATTTCTAAAGTACCATTCATTACCTAGCGTCACATTGATATTGGCAGAGCCTGGGGTAATGGCCGGAATTTGATATTTTTTATAAATTTCCCCAGCACTTATGGAAGCTGAACTGTACCAGTGTCCAATAACCGCAACGGCACTATTTTTGTCGACGATTTTTTGTGCCTGCTCACGAGCAGTTTGTGCATCATTTTTGTCATCAAATTTTTCAAGAACAATTTTTTTCCCAAAGATGCCTCCTCTTTCATTGATCTTATCAAAATATAATTGAATAGCTTGAATCATTGAGAGACCGGCGGCAGTCTCCTCGCTCGGCCCTGCAAAAGCAATGTGTATGGATTTTCCGTATTCTTTGACATATTTATAATAGGCTAACCCAGCAGCTAATAAAATGACCGCACCTAACAGAACAATTTTGATTTTCATCTTATGTTACCCACCTCAACCTTTATGCTTGAATAGGGATAAATTTTATCTCTCAAAAGCGGTCAGCAATCACTTCGTATTTTTTGAACTGAAAACGCCCAATTTTCCTCGTAAAGCTTAGATGGTTGATAGCGAATTGCCCATCAAAAATCTATTCCTAACCGCTTATCACGCCTCAAAAAAAAAACAGCACACTGCTGCTGCAATCTTCCCAGCATAAGCGCGTGTGGGTAGTACACGCGGTTTGATTGAATCCTTGATGAATCTTGTTTAGCATTTGTGATGGCCGGTGGCAATTTAATGGTTGTGGTTGGCAATCAAGAGCATACACTGGCTTATCGAAGACAGCAACACCACTTTATTCTCCATTTTTGCAACATAAATTGGAATGCTTAAAGGGGCTAAACAAGAGTTGTTTTCGCTTGAAAGGTGTTTTAAGTAAAGATTGCTCATATATCAGATGAGGGCTTGAGAATGGTTTTGAGTATTAGACTTGTCCCAATGGAACGAGCGTGAAATAGAGATTTTATTTCATGCACGTTCCTTAATAAGCTAAGTTATTGATTTTATATACCGTATTTCAACAAGTTTTCGAGGTTCAAGTTTTTGCGAAGCAAAAACTTGATCCTCTAAAGTTATTTAGGGACAAGTCTATTATTGTTTTTCAGTTTTGATTTTGAAGTTATGAGTCTAAAAGGATTTGTATTTGATTTAAGCGAGGCCAATAAATGATTTTTACCCACTTCACTCGCTTCGACAAGCTCAGCGAACTGCTGTTCCGTGCCCTGAGCTTGTCTTAGGTGCGCTTCATAAACAGTCTAAAATTGCCAGCCCTATCTCTGTAGGATTACGTGCCAATGTCACACCCGCCGCTTCTAGGGCAGTAAATTTATCTTGTGCGGTGCCCTTACCGCCTGCGATGATCGCACCTGCATGTCCCATACGTTTGCCCGGTGGGGCCGTGACACCTGCAATATAAGCCACAACGGGTTTAGTCACTTTTGATTTGATATAAACCGCCGCTTCCTCTTCATCTGTCCCACCAATTTCACCTACCAATATTATGCCTTCTGTTTGTGGGTCTTGTTGGAACAATTCTAAACAATCTATGAAATTCATACCATGAATCGGATCACCGCCAATCCCAATACAGGTGCTTTGTCCTAAACCATTTTTAGTGGTTTGATCCACGGCCTCGTAAGTCAATGTGCCTGATCGCGAAATAATGCCAATGCGTCCTGGTTTGTGTATAAATCCGGGCATAATGCCCATTTTACAACCCCCTGGGGTGATGATGCCCGGGCAATTGGGCCCAATCAAGCGCACTTGCGGATAATGCGTTTTAAGTACGTTTTTAACTTTGAGCATATCCAATACTGGGATACCTTCGGTAATACAAACGACGATTTGAATACCACTGTCGGCCGCTTCCAATATCGCATCGATAGCGAACGGTGCAGGCACATAGATCATACTCGCCGTCGCACCTGTTGTTTCTACTGCTTCGCGTACTGTGTTAAAAACAGGCAGTCCAAGATGCGTTTGTCCAGCACGTCCGGGGGTTACACCACCTACTAATTTTGTCCCGTATGCCAAACAGTGTTCAGAATGAAAAGTCCCTTGTTTGCCGGTAAATCCTTGACAAATCACCTTTGTGCTTGCATCAACTAAAATACTCATGTTGTTATCCTTTGTAGCTCGATACGGCCTTTTTTGCGGCATCATCTAAATCAATCGCTGAAATAACCGATAAACCACTCTCTTTTAAAAGGGCTTTACCCTTATCAACGTGAGTCCCTTCTAAACGGACAACCACGGGCACAGTCGTACCGGTTTCTTTAATCGCATGAATCACGCCTTCGGCAATCAAATCACATCTCACAATACCACCAAAAATATTGACCAAAATGCTCTTAACTTTGGGATCAGATAGAATAATTTTAAAGGCTTGGGTCACTCGCTCTGCGGTTGTTCCCCCACCCACATCAAGGAAATTCGCCGGTTCAGCGCCGTGTATTTTGATCACGTCCATCGTTGCCATCGCCAAGCCGGCACCATTGACCATACAAGCAATATCGCCATCTAAAGCGACATAGTTGAGATCAAATTGACGCGCCTGATGTTCTTTTTCATCTTCTTGGGTCGAATCATAGAGTGCCGCTAAATCACTATGCCGATAAAGGGCATTATCATCAATATTGATCTTGGCATCTAGGGCCATTAATTCATCTTGATCAGTGATAATTAAAGGGTTAATTTCAACTAAACTGAGATCGTTCTCGACAAAAAGACGATATAAACTAAATAATATAGCGGTTAATTGCTTAACCTGTTGCGTGTTTAAATCCAAGGCAAAACCGATTTCACGGCATTCGTATGCCTGAATGCCTACCAGTGGATCGAAGGTACGACGAATGATTTTTTCTGGGGCAGTCGCTGAGATTTCTTCTATATCCATCCCACCGGCACGAGAGGCCATCACTGCCAGACGCGCTGTTGCTCGATCCACGACTAAACTTAAGTAAAGTTCGCTTTTGATGTTTGTGGTTTTTTCAATCAGTACACAATGTACGGGTTGGCCATCAGGGCCAGTTTGGTGAGTTTTTAAGCGACTCCCAATTAAACTTTGGGTAATTGCTGTGACTTCTTCTAAACTTTGGGCACGTTGAACCCCTCCCGCTTTGCCACGCCCACCGGCATGAACTTGAGTTTTAACCATCCAAGCCTGACCGCCTAAATCGGCCGCGTGTTGTTTAGCCTCAAGCTCGTTTCTAGCAACTTGTCCGGCCGGTACAGGGATAGTGTATTTAGCAAATAATTGTTTTGCTTGATATTCATGTATGTTCATTATTTTCTCTAAATCATCCCATGTTGGAAGCGCATATTTTGAAATAAATGAGTGATTTTAGCAAAGGTCATCATGCGAATTTTTGATTCTAACAGATTTTAAGGAAGTTATAGCATTCAAGCCCTTTAATTTGCTTAAATAACAAGTACAACGAATTATGAAATAAACGAATTTTATAAGAGAAATTTGGTGAAAGCACTGATCTACCCCCCGCAAATCAATGATTGAAAAGCCTATCGACTACTGAACAATCATAAATTATTGTTATTATCATCGTTTCTGCTTAATGATTTTGAATGATGCGTGATTGGAGCCGATATTCCCCACCTATTAATTGTAAATTATTGATTTTAAATCAGTATAAATATAATTTATTTTTGCCATAAATTTATTTTTATTTAATATCATATAGCTTACAGAGGGGTACGGCATGTCGGTTGGATAATTGTGAATGATGAATAATGAATTATTAATTAACTAATATAAGTCAGTAGAGACGCGAGGCATCGCGTCTCTACATCAAGACGAATTAAATAAATGATGGGCAACAAAAACCCAAAACCCATACCTAAAATTAATTAATTATAATTAAATGGTGGGCAACCCCAAAACCCACCCTACATTGATTTGCTTATTCAATGCGCTTTTTAATGATTTGTGTCCAAATTTCATAACCCTGAGTATTCATATGCAGTCCATCTGCTTGAAAAATGTTTTGCCGCAGTTTTCCCATTTCATCGTGCATGGCCGTACTGATATCAATGTATTCAAGGTAATCATGCCCCACCGTATAGGCCTCAAGTAGGGCATTAGCCTCTTGCATCGTATTTTGGAGATGAGCCCTTGCTGGGCTTGGTTTAATCGACAAAAAATAGATGATGGTTTCAGGCAGTGCGCTATGCACTTTTTTGACAAAATCCTGACAATCTTTCAAAAATTGTTGAGGAGACTTGCCATGAGCAATATCATTATCGCCTTCATAAAACACGATTTTTTTCGGTTGATAAGGTATGACGATGCGATCAACATAGTAAAGCGCATCTGCCGCTAGCGAGCCACCAAAACCGCGGTTAATGACTTTTAAGGGAGCCATGTCTTTTTGAAGCGTTTTCCACCCTCTAATACTGGAGCTACCCACAAAAACAATTGCGCCCTTGTGTGGCGGATTTTTTTGGTCACTTCTCTCAAACAGGCGTATTTGTTTTTCAAAACGATTAGGTTTCATGTTAATCTCACCTTGTTTTTCAAAAAAAGCGTCAATCTTGGCGAATAAACCCCTATTACCCCAATCATTGATTTCACCATCAATTGTAATGTTATCCAATCTAGGCACATTGTAAATCGGTTCATCGAAACTGCTGACTTGAAAAGACAGGATCAACAGTACCCAGAATATTAAATAAGTAGCTACACATAAGTCTTTTAACATAGTTTTATTTTGAAACGTTAGTATAATGAACTTGATAAGGATAGAACGCTGATTTATCATGATTATCATGATCAACACTGATTAAAATCGGGAATGATGTTTAATTAGTAAGAGAAGCTGATTATCATGATTAAAATCAGCGCGAATCATGACAATCATGACAATCTGCGTTCTATCCGATATTGGCAAAAAATGTTGCTTAACCCTTTAAGCCAACAGCTAAAGCAGTTGTCTAAAAGCTCAAGTCAGGTGGTGGTGACTAACAACAAAAGCGCAAATTATAACGGTGGGCAGTATATCATGATTAAAATCAGCGCGAATCATGACAATCATGACAATCTGCGTTCTATCCGATATTGGCAAAAAATGTTGCTAAACCCACCCAACACTCGCTATTATTTTAATTTGGTGATTTCCATCTTCTTTAAACCAGTCACTTGTCTAATCAAGGTAATATCCATATTGGTTTGCAACAGTTGTTTCGCTATCTGTAATGTAGCCGCTTTTTCGGCATTTTGGGCCTTTTCCAAAGCGGCTTGTATTGCAGCTTCCGCTTTTTCCAAAGCCGCTTGTTTTTCAACTTCCGCCTTTTCTAAAGCCGCTTGCTTTTCAGCTTCCGCCTTAGCCGCTTTGTCTAACGCTTCTTGTGCTGCTTTTTGGGCTTTGGCGTTTTCTCTTTCTGCGTGTTCCGCACGCGCTAAATTGCTTTTCTGATCCGAAATCCATACTAACTTTTTCTGTTGTACCTCTATTTCTTCCGGCGTTAAGCTTGCGGTGTTGGCAATGCTTAGGGCTTGGTTGATCTCTTTGTCATTGGCTAAGGTTTTGGGGATGGATTTCAAATGCCCGACATTTTTCACAAAATAAATCCATTTGTCTGCCATCCCTTTCAGTTGGCGTAGCTTTTTGTCAAACTTCGGCAGTTCCACAAAAACTAATCTCATCTCCTTAGGATAAGGAATCAATTTCTCTTCTTCTAAAAAAATGAAATTGCTGACCACCTTTGAGGCCAACTCTTTTTCTGGAAACATCACAAAGTCTGTGACGGTTAAACCAATCGCGGGTTTCAGTTCGGTGTATTTGTCGCCTTTTTCCAATTGCGTACTATAGGCTTTTGCCACATTAAGCAAGACTCGTTTGTCAAAACCAGGCTGATTGAGTGCTTGCATCTCAATAATCACTTGAGTGCCATTATTTAAATAGGCTTTGACATCGACATAAGTGTTTTTTAAGGTGGCAACCTGCGGTGCTTGATAGGGATCAACGATGGTTAAATCCACAATAGGATTGTCTTCAAATGGAAGCAGTGCATTCAAAAAACTGATCAGAATGTCTTTAGATTGCTGGCTGCCAAAAACCTTTTTAAAGGCAAAATCAGTTGTCACATCAATAAATTGCATTTTAGGGTTTCTCCTATGAGAATAATATGTTTTTTATTAGGTAGTCCCTACAAACCAATGGAACTGTTCAAATAGTGGGAATTGAGATGTATTAAAAGCCACGGAATGACACAGAAAGCACGGAATATTTTTCCGTGTTTTTCCGTGTTTTTCCGTGGCAAAATATTATTTGTGTGCATAGAATAGCCACGCCCGCTTACCCACCATTCTTCCCTATAACGGCGCATGGTAGTCGTTACCGCAATAATCCCTTGAGCACTTCCTCAGTAAACGGATTATCACCCTTTTTCAAGGCATCTAGCCAGCCTTGCTCTTTTGGTTTCCAGTAGTCATTATTAGACTTTTCAATAGCAAACTGAAAATCCTCAATCGATCCTTGAATATCGCCCGTCACTGCTCTCGCTAATCCTCGGCTTCTACGATAATCCCCATTTTCAGAGTCAAGTGCCACCGCTTTTTCACAGTATTCCATTACTCTAGCTGCTTGTCCATATAAACTACCAGACCAACAAAGGCTATCCCACTGTTTAGCAGAAATTTCCAAACTCGCATCCATCTGTTGTGCTTTAAGATAGTTCGCAATGGCCTGTTCAAATTCCCCGTTCTTGGCTAATTCTTCTCCTTGTTTAACTAACACTGGAGCAAAAAGCTGTTTAGCCTGCGTTTCTGGCTCAAAGCTTAAAGTCGAATCCAATGCCAGTGCTGCTTGAAACTGAGCGGTTGCTTCTTCAAGCTTGCCTTCTTTGGCGAGTTCTTCTCCCTTTTCCAAGGGTGCCATCGAAGCCAATTTCCCCGCATAGTTTTTTGGCTCAAACACCAGACGAGGATCAATTTGAAGTGCCTGAGTAAACTCAACCACAGCGGCTTGGATTTTGCCCTGTTTAGCCAACTCTTCACCTTGTTCAAGCCGGGTTTTCGCCGCTATCCCTTGTGCTTTCTCGGTGGGATCAAATTGAAAGCACGGTGCGGATTGTTTAGCACGTTGAAATTGCTCAATAGCCGCCGAAATTTTACCGGTTTTGGCCAATTCTTCTGCCTTTTCAATCCACTCCCAAGCTGGTGCTTTTGGTAAAAAGAACTGTTCCCGTTGTTTAGGCGTTAAGCAACGTGGAATCATTTTCGTCGCTTGCTCAATCAGTTTTTGGGTAGAAAACACTGGCCACAGCCGGGCCGTCTTATCTTCTGATGCGGTTGCCAGAATTGAACCGTCCGGACTAAACGCGGCGTGGTTGACCTCAGAGTAATGCCCACGGAGCGTGGCAAGCGGTTTGCCGCTTGGCAGCGCCCACAGCCGGGCCGTCTGATCAGATGATGCGGTTGCCAGAATTGAACCGTCTGGACTAAACGCGGCGTGTATGACAGGATCGGAATGCCCACGGAGCGTGGCAAGCGGTTTGCCGCTTGGCAGCGCCCACAGCCGGGCCGTATTATCAAAAGAGGCGGTTGCCAGAATTGAACCGTCCGGACTAAAC
>QNEL01000058.1 GCA_003645185.1 Candidatus Parabeggiatoa sp. nov. 3 | reverse complement strand
TTTTTAGGGCTTGTTGGGTGGGTAACGTGTTGCCCACCAATCAATGTCGGGTGGGTTTTATGTCGAATGCAACTGGTGAAAGCTTTCGCGATTAAAATCAAGCTAAACGCTAAAGACGCTAAATATGCTGTCAAGAGAAATCGAAGCGTCTCTTGCGTCTCTTGCGCCTCTTGCGCCTCTTGCGCCTCTTGCGTTATAAATAACATTGATAATAACCCACTGAATAATATGGATTATATGCAAAAGTTTTGCGCGCAAAACTTGTTAAGTGAAAACCTGTTTTTAGTAACAGCCAAAAAATAAACTCATTTATGAACAGAAAAAAATTCCTGAAATAATGAACAGTCACTGTTCATGCCAGTTTTGAGTTTTACTTATATTAAAACCTATATTTCATTAAAAGCGACATCGCTTACCTTGTGTTAAAATTAATAACTTTGCATCTCATACAGGAGAATAGTTAAATGGTAACAGAAGCCTTAATTCAAATAAAACAAGGCACTCAAGAAATATTACTTGAAAATGAATTACGCACAAAATTAGAAACAGGCAAACCACTACGCATCAAAGCGGGTTTTGATCCAACCGCTCCTGATTTGCATTTGGGGCATACCGTGCTGCTCAATAAACTGCGGCAATTCCAAAACTTAGGTCACACGATTTTCTTTCTAATCGGTGATTTTACTGGAATGATTGGCGATCCAACGGGTAAAAACATTACCCGTAAACCCTTGTCGAGAGAAGAGGTGTTAGAAAATGCCCGTAGTTATCAAGAACAGATTTATAAAATCCTCGATCCTGAAATCACCCAGATTTGTTTTAATTCTGACTGGATGAACAAAATGGATGCGACTGGCCTGATTAAACTGGCCGCTCAACATACCGTTGCCCGGATGCTGGAACGTGATGATTTTCACAAACGTTATACCAGTGGACAAGCCATCGCGATTCACGAATTTCTCTATCCCTTGATACAAGGCTATGATTCAGTCGAATTACAAGCTGATGTCGAATTAGGCGGGACAGATCAAAAATTTAATCTGTTAGTGGGACGTGAATTGCAAAAACACTATGGGCAAACCCCGCAAGTGGTTTTGACTATGCCCATTTTGGAAGGCTTAGACGGCGTACAAAAAATGTCTAAGTCATTAGGCAATTACATTGGTATTGATGAAGCACCAGAGGAGATGTTTGGTAAACTCATGTCTGTCTCCGATGACTTGATGTGGCGTTATATTGAATTACTGAGTTTTAGAACACCCGCTCAAATTGTGCAATGGAAAGAATCCGTTGAGCAAGGTGCTAACCCGCGTGATATTAAAGTCGAATTTGCACAAGAAATCGTCGAGCGTTTTCATAGCCAACAAGCGGCAGTGCAAGCCTATGAACAATTTGTTGCCCGCTTTAAGCAACATAAAATGCCTGACAACATGCCAGAAGTCACTGTAACGATAGAAAAGGCCGACATTCCGATAGCCAATTTACTCAAAGAAGCCGGTTTAACCCCCAGCACTTCAGAAGCCCTGCGTATGATTAAACAAAATGCCGTCAAAATAGACGGCGAACGTGTCAGTGATCGCGCCCTAAAAATACAGGCCAATTCAAATCATGTCTACCAAGTTGGAAAACGGCGCTTTGCGCGTGTGAAAATTAATTCAAAATCCGCCTAATTCAAAAAATAAATTATCCCCGTTTTTCTTGTAGGGTGGGTTTTTGTTGCCCACCATTCCCCTAAAGTTTGAACTCCATTTCAAACTCACAATTGGAAAATATGCAAATGCTCTCTTCTGAATTACAAGAAATTATTCAACAAGGCGAAAATGATTCTGTCGAATTTAAGGAATACGGTGTCAGAGTTGAATCCTTAGCTAAGGAAATGGTGGCTTTTGCTAATAATCAAGGCGGTGTGATTCTCTTGGGAATCAATGATACCGGTATTGTGACGGGCATACCGACTGATGTCGCCCTAGAAGAATGGGTGATGAATATTGTTAGAGATCGTATCGTTCCCGCATTGAAAGTCAAATTTAATCAATATTTTTCTGAGGATAATAAAATTATCGCCGAAATCGTCGTGCCTAAAGGCAGTGACAAACCTTATCAAACGGCTGGCAAATATTATATTCGTGTCGGTTCAAATCATCGTCTTGCTTCACAGTCTGAACTCATGTGCTTATTTCAAGCAGCCGGTATTTTTCATTATGATGCTAATGGTGTTGACAGAACAACCATTCAGAATTTAAATTTCACTGCGCTTGAACAGTATTTTTGCGCATATCACATTGATTTTTATAAAGAATCTGAAAATGATAAAGAACGCTTACTGATTAATACTGATATTCTTAACGAAACAAAACAAGCGACTGTCGGTGGTTTACTCATTTTTGGTATCAACCCTGAACGCTATTTACCACAATCAGGCATTAGCTTTGCTCATTTTGCGGGGCATGAAATACAAAGTGAACTGATTGATAAACAAAATATCAGTGGCCCTTTACCTCTCCAAGTGGATCGCTGTTTAGCCACCCTCAAAAATAATTTACTGATGCCTTCTGATATTAAAGAAGCAAAACGTGAAGACTTGCGTTTGTATCCACCCATGAAAGTTTTTCGAGAATTGATTGTCAATGCTTGTATTCATCGTAATTATGCCATCACGGGTTCAAAAATTCGTATTTTCATGTTTAGTGATCGCATTGAATTTATGAGTCCGGGTCGTTTACCGAACACGGTAACGATTGATAAATTAAAAGTCGGTGTCTCTTATGCCAGCAATCCAATATTGGTCAAATTTATGGAAAACTTACGTTATATTGATCATTTGGGTAGAGGCTTACCGATGGTTTATCAAGAAATACGAAAATTAGGACACGATGTTCTTTTCAAAGAAGTCGGGGAAGAATTTAGAGTCATTGTACCACTGGACTCAATGCCATTATAATTAAGGGCAGACAAATTAAATAAATTAAGGGCGTATGTATGCCCCTATAAATCCAGTGTATTTAGGGGCTGTAGGGGCGAACCTGCGTGTTCGCCCTTGGTGTGAAATTATTTGCAGACAAATTAAGGGCAGACACATCGGTCTGCCCCTACAAAACCCAGTGTAATTTAGGGGCTGTAGGGGCGAACCTGCGTGTTCGCCCTTGGTGTGAAATTATTTTCAGACAAATTAAGGGCAGACACGTCGGTCTGCCCCTACAAAACCCCTTGTATTTAGGGGCTGTAGGGGCGAACCTGCGTGTTCGCCCTTGGTGTGAAATTATTTTTTTCACTTCAAAAGCTTTTCACTGTTTTCAGATGAAAAAAATTTACAACATTTTCCTAGCAATGGTTACAGTACGTTCTCCTAACATATTCGTGTAACTCCCCAATTCATTATCGTACCAGCCAAAAACAACGGCTTGCGTGACAGGTGCTTCTAGGGAGTGACCACTGTCATGTGTGGATTGAACGCGCATCATTGCTGTTCGCGTATGCGTTTCACGCGCTTCAATGACGGTAGCCGCTTTTGGAAAGCCAACAATATCGGAGGACACATTTTGTTCTTCCGAATAAAGAATGTAATCTTTATAAGGCCCTTCTGCTGCTGTCTTGTAGATATCGTTGATCTCAGCACGCCGGATTTTATGTTCAGGATCCGCTGTTTGGAGGTTGAGCGTCAGGATAACCAGTGAACCTGAAGATGTGGGAATACGCACTGATTCTGCCATAAAACCGATGCCTGACATTTCTGGAATCACTAATTTAAGTGCACTCGCAGCCCCGGTACTGGTGAGAATAATATTGTTCATCACGCTACGGGTTTTCCGCAAATCAGTTGCACCCGCTTTAGGCACGGAATCTAAAACATTCTGGCTAGATGTTGTCGCATGTATTGTCACCATTGAAGCCGAAAGAATATCATCGACACCAAAATGATCAATCAACGGTTTCATCATATGGGATAAGCAAGTCGTGGTGCAGGATGCCGCCGAAAGCACTTTATGTTGCCGTGGATCAAATTCTTCATCGTTGATCCCCATAACCGTTGTTATGGCATCGTTTGGCATGTTGAGTGCCTTATCCTTGATTTTAAAGGGGGCCGACAAAATCACGATTTCCGTTCCCCCTTCTAAATGGCCTCGTAACGCGCCTTTTGGATTATCTCCAGGAACGGTGGGATCGGTAAACGCGCCCGTGCTATCCACGACTAGTCGTGCGCCATGATCATACCAACCAATGTCTTTGGGGTTACGTGCCGTGCGTAAAAATTTCACTTTCACACCATCAATGGTCATCGTGCCATTAGCTTCATCCAAATTTTCTATCAGACGATTAGGCCCTTTAACGCCGTAAAGATAATTGCTCAGGCGACCATAACTACTATCCTTTTCGATAAAACTAGCAATATCTTCCAACCCTTTACCAGATTCTCTACCAAGATTGACCACGATTTCACTAAAAGCCTTACGGGAGATGTGATGCCATAAAGAGAGTTTACCGATACGGCCCATGCCATTTATTCCCAAAATGCCTAGTTCATCAGTGTTGCTATTTTCTGTAATCAATTGAGTTTTCCTCTTGAGGTTAAAGTTAAAATAAACAGAAAGGGCGAACACGCAAGGGCTGCCCCTACGCCAAATCTTGTAGGGGCTCTCCTTTAGTGTTCGCCCTCCCCAAATAAAATCCGTTATACATCATGAAAATTTTTGGAGACGGTACTCGTTAGACTTCAAACAATCTCTTTATTGAGCCTCTATTTGCTCAATCTGGTGATGGCCTTTTAAAATCAAACCAGTACGACCATCAATACTGATATCGTCACCAACGTTAATAATCGTGTTATTAAAAGTACAACGTCCTTCAGCTTCTGAAACAACCATTGCCTCACAGCCAACAACACAAGTCTTTTCTAAACGGATAGTCACAATAGAAGCATGGGAAGTCTGTCCGCCGCGTGCTGTCAGTAAACCTTCTGTTGCTGATATTTCACTAATATCTTCGGGTACGGTATCGGAACGAATTAATATGAGTGGCCTGTCTGGTTCTTGCTTGCGAAGTTGATCAATATTTTCCCGATTAAAAACGGCTTGACCACATAACGCGCCCCCATATACTCCCATGCCACGACCTAAACTAGATCGACTGAATGCTGGGGTTTGACTAAACATCGGCACGTTTTTCTGCTTTGCTGTCACCATGTCCCTGGTTTGTAAAAGATATAATGAATCTGCCGATGAACCTTCAAATGTGAACTCGATTTCCTGATTATTCCAGTGCTTATCGTAAATCAAATGACGAGATATTTTAAGCAAGGATTGATAAATTTCAGGAAAACAGACTTCCATACTTTGGGCCTTGGGCCGACCATCCAATTCACTCTGTTCTATAGAAATCGGTAGGGTAGAGATAATCCC
The DNA here is from genome assembly GCA_003645185.1 of Candidatus Parabeggiatoa sp. nov. 3. GTDB lineage: Bacteria > Pseudomonadota > Gammaproteobacteria > Beggiatoales > Beggiatoaceae > Parabeggiatoa. The sequence goes on along the minus strand of QNEL01000058.1, from coordinate 19,238 downwards.
ACCAACGATATCTTCGCCTTGGTTTCCCGGCGTGTAATCTCCCCATAGCGTGACTCGACTCAAATTTCGACGCGGATAAGACGTAAAAACAACACCTGTGCCGGAATCTTGAGTGAGATTGCCGAATACCATAGCCTGAAGTAATACAGATGTCCCCCAAGCATCGGAAATATCCATTAACCGTCTAAATTCATTCGCCTTTTTATCATTCCACGAATCAAGGATATAGCCAATCGCATCTAATAATTGCATCAACGGATCTTCGGGAACATAAACGCCTTGCTCTTCCACAACGCGGCGATATGCAAAGGCGAGTTTTTTCATTTGTTCAGCGGTAAATTCATTTTTCTTGGTGATACCATAGTGCGCCTTTGCGTTGTGCATAAGGTTATGAAACGCTTCTCTGTCAATCCCAGAAGCCATCCCCCATGAGTGAATAAAACGCCGGTAAGTGTCCCATGCAAATCTGGCATTGCCTGTTTGCTTTGCTAAACCTTGCACAATCTCCGGGTTCATTCCTAAATTATGGATGGTGGACATCATGCCGGGCATTGAAATCAAGGCACCGCTACGCACCGAAAGTAATAACGGATTTTCTGTAGAACCAAATTGCTTACCCGTCTTTTTTTCAATAATGGCGAGTTGTTGATGCAGTTTTTCCACGTAGTCCCGCCAAGCCTGTGGATAACCACGTACTACTTTTTCATAGCGGAAAAATTCTGTCGTCAAGACAACACCAGGCGGAACGTTTACGCCATGCTTAACTAAATGCGTTAAATGAAATCCTTTATTACCCAAATGGATTGGATCGTTATTCAAAGGATTGGGTGCATGGAGTGAGCAAAACACTTTATCTGGATCGTAAAGCATAAGCAAATCCAATGCATTACCACGCAAGCGAGTCCCTTGATCGCTTAGAATTTGATAAGCGCGGGTAATATAGTTATCCATCGCTTGGAGTCCCGGTGTTTCTGCAATCAGATCACGCTCAAAGCTTTCAGAAATACGGCTTAAGCAGCCTGAAGGCGAACCATCAAGTTGTGGCCTATAGCGTGGTAACAAGGTACTCTTGTCTAACGATGGCACTATAACTGCCAAATTATCACGGTGATAATTCGTGTAATAGGTGTAGATGATCTCTTTGACTGCTTCCGACATGCTCCGAAACAGATCAATGTATTGCCGGTAACAAAATCCTTTCACTTCTAGCGAACGTTCCAACACATCAATCAAATGAATAAAACGCCTAGATGCAATACCACTAATTGCGAGTACGCGAAGAAACAATTTTAAAGCCTTTATCACCTTGTGAAGATTGCCCCTCGTGAGCAAGCCAGGATTGAGTTCTTCAATCAGCTTTTCTAAATGAACGTTGGCTAAGTTTTCCAAACGGAATGATAGGCTCAAGGCATCAAACTTACGTTCCCGGTAATAACCATAAACGGAAGGAATATCAGTTGTCACATGGCGTTTTTGCAAAATATCTTCAGACACGTCAAAGACTTCTGTACTTAAGATGATCTTTTGCAATTTCTCCATCGCGCTCAGGATGATTTCCAGAGAGTGAGCAGGATTACCGGGTTGTAATCCATCTAACACCGGCTGCATATCTGGTAGACCCCTCTTTTTAGCCGCGATCAATTGTTCTTCCAATTCTTGGAAACCCAGATTGTACTTGAGATTAAGCAGATGATACAGGCGTAACATTAGGAATACGCGCCGCTTCTCTTGTGCAGAGTAATCGCTGAATCCCTGAATAACCTGTTCTATTTCAGCAATTGGATATTGCAACAATTGTTCTTCACGGGTTATACCTTGTTTAGCAAACAGTGCTTTTGTGATGCTATGGACTGATTCAACATAAGGGCCTGTAGGATCAATTTGTGCCAACACTTCTGCTGGGATAAGATCAGCTATTTGTGCCTTATCCGCAGTACGCCAAAAGGCAAAAACCGCTCGCATGAAATCCATGATCCGGTTATTGCTTTCCACATGACATTGTTTACGCAGAAAGTGAACTAAATGATCTTGACGTTGGCTGATTTCGTCCAACTCGGTTGACACTTCACGTAATAAGCCTTCTGCACCGATGTCGTTGTAATAAACCGGTAATAATTTTGCGAATTGCTTGACCAAGTTATAGACGATGCCAATTTTGCTGTTTAGCAACAGCGTGACTTCTTTTTGGAATAAATCGGTGTCGCGGATACAGGTACCGGTTAATTTCAGGTTAATGATCAGAGCAGATAGTAAGGTGCAAAACCATTCTGGATTTAGCTTAATCAAGCTTAGCCAAACGCGGATATTTTTGATGTGTGTTGGATTATCAATGGGTTGCCAATCGCGTGTGAAACCGCTGACATGGGTGTATTGAAAACCAAAACGCACCGTTTGTGCTAAAAAGGCTTCAACCATGCGGCTATTATTACGTTTATAGATTTCAATGCCGAGCGTTTTTATCAATTGCAGGGCTGTTTCAGGGTATTTCTCGACATTACTTTTGAGCAGTTGAAATGTTTTGAGAAAGAAATCTTCGATTTCTTCGTAACTTTGACGACGCACCATTTGCACTAACGCGCGATTAATTTCTTTGAGGGTGCTCTCATGGAGCATTAAAAGTCCCTCAGTTTCCATAATGCGAAACAAATAGGTGAGTTTGAGATTTTCTCTGTTTTGCACCTCACCTGTTGATGTGGCTTTAAGCGCGTTTTGTTTGTTGAGTTCTTCCCCTATACGTTGATACGCTTTGACGATATCCATGTAAGAGGGTAAGTGGGCACTTTTCTCGAAAAAATCCTGTCCTTCTGCTTGACGTGTTTTCAATGCTTTTAAATCATTAAAATGCGTCTGGATAGTCTGATGAGAAATGGCATCAAGCGTGGGCATACCAGGGCGATAATAGCTTACGGGATCATTTTGGGTTAACCAATAACGATAAGTGCAATCAAGCAATTGAGAGATAAAATCACCTAATGCTTTCCAATCAATATTAACCTCATCAGAGGCTAAGTTGTTGTATTTGGTCAATAAATCATTTAAGGTGCGCCGCAAGGGATAATGAATGCGTAGCAATATCAGCTGTTTTTCATCAGACAATTTGGCTAATTCATTAAAAATAGCGGTTATTGTGGCACTATAATCCGACAATTGTGTTGGACTAAGTTGGTTAACCAGTCTATCTAAATAAGCACCAATCAGTTCAGCGGCTTCTTCGGGGGGCAGTTGTTTCCCTTCATCTTCCAAAGCCTCTAATAATATTGTGACAAACAAGTAAGCACAATGTGGGCCTTTCGGATGATTGATATAGCGGGAGGTATTTTTCAGCACAAAGCTGCGTAACTCTGGCAAAATCAAACGCCAATTTCGGTAGGGATGATGTAATTCATACAACAGCTTATTAAGTGTTTTGAGTATGCCCCCGTAAGCATTAACAGGCTCTCGCAAAACAAAAAAGCGAGGGTTAATTTGTACATCTTCAACCGCTGTCTCTAGGAGATTAGCCTTGAGTGCGGTGGATGATTCAAGCCCATAAGCAGTGGGCGGATTTTTTACTGGCATCATTCATTCCTTTTAGGCGTGTCGTTTTAGATATCAAAGGTAACAAATTTTCAAGCAAAAAATTAGCTTCGCTATACTACTTTTGTCTGAAAAACTTTTTAATGAGAATGGTGGGTTTAAAAATAGGTTAACCCACCCGAAAGAAAAGGATGGTGGGCTTTAAAAACACGTTTCGCGCCAAAAGTTTTGCGCGCAAAAGTTTTGCGTAAACCTTCGATCTGCGAAGCTAAATACAATTCCCTAAACTCATTTTAAAAATAAAAAATAAAAAAGGCTATTTTTCAACATTCGATGTTTTGCGCGTAAAAACTTGAACCTCGAATTGGAAATGTAGAATACCATATTGTTAACTTTGTCATAGCATAAAATTTTTTTATATTGTTATATCTCATATTCATCACACCCTTCATAGGCGTTTCGTATTTAAAAAATAAACAAACCAATATCTCAATTATTGTCAATAAATCAAATAGTTATCTTATGGCTCTGCTAATTTAAAGGGTACGACATTCCCAAATTGTCGGTAATTAAAAGATTTTTAAGATTGATTTTTATCAATTGTAAATAAGTTTTAACCCTATAAAAATTAAAGATTCTAATAACCCTCGAAGTACACTTTGTCATAGCAATTATTGAATACTCAATCTAATCTTCTTTTTAACGCACTGATTTATAAAGCTTTTTAGAATAACAGGTCAAAGTGTATTCATTTTCTTAAATAAAAAACAAACACTTAATTTTATAGCCCTATTTAGAGCAAAGTTTTGTTACCCCGTTTTTACTCAAATTTTTGCTCTTCAGCGTCAGCGTCATCAGCCGTCTAAAGCGTTTTATTCTTAATTTCAAAAAATGTTTGTTAATTTATTTTTGCTAACCTACTTATAGCGTTTCCCGATTTAATGAAGTACAAATATCAATCATAAAAATTAATCCTTAAAACGCTAAGGCCCTGAAAAACCCTTTTAGGGTTGTGCAAATCAATTTTGGTTTGAAAATCGCGCCTTCGCAAAATCAATTTGAAACGAAAATCGGGCCTTTGCAAATAAATTTGTAACAGTAAAAACTATATCCCAATCGTGAAAAAAGCGATTAGAGCCAAAATAACCAATGTGCCATAAGCAGAAATCGCAACTGTACCGCCTACCGCAGCCGTTTTTGCGACACTGATTTTCTTTTTCTCCACTTTCACAATATCCTTAAAAGGAATGGTTTCATGAGTTCCAATGATAGCCACTTCTGAAATCTCAACCACTTTAAATGTGATAACCGTCTCGTCTGTTGTGTAGACTTTGATAGTTTCCCCGATTTTAAAATTTTACGCAAAAGTTTTTGCGCGCAAAAACTTTTGCGTAAAATGCTGTTTAACTTCCAAAGGTATGGGTTCGATTGGGCGCATTGCAGTACACGCGCTCAACATTATTACGACAATTAAAAAACCACAAAGACGATGGAAAGGTTTGATGTGCATAATTTATTCTCCTGATGGGTGCTAAGATCCCAAAATCCAAACAAATATTCCAACAACCCCAGTCACGACAAGATAAGTCATGCCAATTCCAGCACCAATGCTCTTGACAACACCTACTTTTTTCTTTTCCAATTTCTGAATCTCAGAAAAAGGAATCTGCTGGCGTTTGCCTACAATACTGTCTTCAGTGATATCAATGAGTTCAAATTCATAAATGGTATCATTCACCGTGTGAACCGTGATAATCTCACCGATGACAAAGTGCTTTTGCACCGCTGTCGGTGTTGCCTCAATGGTTTGCATAGACGTGCAAGCCGTGAGCGAAGCAAGCAACATGATTACTAAGCAATATCTCAATTTTAACAAGGTTTTTAGCCCTCCGTTTTTTTAGCAATCGTTTTAATTTTTTAATTAAGTACACATAAATATTTTTTGATTATAACTTTTTTTTGTTGGCGTTCAAACTTATTTTTGTTACTAATTAACTTTAGTGCTATTTTGTTCCAGATTTATTTTGCTTGCAGCGCGATTGATTTTCGTTCCAAGTATGCCAAAATTCATTTTTTTTTACGCCTGTTATATTTAAATATGGGCATGGCAAGTCATCTGTATGCCCAATAAACGGCGCATACTTACGGCCCCATTCAAAAGGGTGAAATGCTTTGGAACATTGCAGCTAAAGTGAGCCCCCCTTTTGTTAGTCTGCATCAAGCCTTCTTGGCTTTGCATAAAGCTAATCCTCAAGTGAGACACTACGCATACTGTCATTGTCGAAAATGCAATCCCTGAGTCGGGCTTACGCGATTAAAGAATTTAATCGACAAACTGAACAGTGGTAAGCTCGCCGCGACGGCCCAATTGTTTGCCCCCAGATTGCTGAAAACCCTAAGGTTTGGCTTGAAAAAAAACGTGATCATCGAGTATTAGTAACTGATGTTACGCACCCAGATTCTTTTTTTGATAAAAAACGGGCCCAAAAGTTAATCTGCCAGTAGAGACGCTTTGCGGCGCAAATCTACATCGCTGATTTTAAATAACTTATTTCTTAATCCCGACGGTTTCAAATAATGACGCGGTTTTTTACCAAACAGAACAAAACCGGCAATTGTGCAATAAATATTATTCTCCACTTGAGTCAAAAAATCCAAACTGAGAAGCCTTGCCTTCCATTCAAATGGGGTTTGTGGCACTTCCGGGTAGTTTATATAATTAGCATGAATAAAAATTCAACAAATACAGTAACCATTTCAACGCATACGACAATTGTTTTAGAAACATTGGGAGCAATGATAAAAGCGGCACGTATAGAACGCCATGAATCACAGGCTGATTTAGCTGAACGTGTTGGTGTTAGCCGCTATACGATAAGCCTTTTAGAAAAAGGAAACCCCAATGTGGCTATCGGTACCGTATTTGAAGCGGCAACTATTGTCGGTATTCCTTTGATGGGGGACGATCCGCGCCAACTGGCTACGCTTTCTCAATCTATTGCTAAGTTAGTGCAAATATTGCCTTCAAAGGGATTTAGCAAAAAGGTGGAACTTGACGATGATTTCTAACACATCACAAGCTTTTGTTTGGATATGGTTGCCAGGGCATCTTGATCCCGTTGTTGCGGGTAAAATAAGTTTCATTGCAGGCAAATACCATTTTGTTTATGGTCGTATTTACCTAGAACGTGAGCATTCAATTCCTCTCTCGCCAATAGAATTACCCTTGCAACGTGGAACCTTTGATCCTGAAGGGATTAATGAAATTCATTCCTGTCTTAGAGATGCTGCGCCTGATGCTTGGGGACGGCGCGTGATAGGTTATAGTAATCCTATTTGATTTGTGGAAAGGCTTGATATAAAATTTTACAAGAAATTATTTGAGTTAGATAAACTTAAAAAAACAGGAAAAATAATGTTAACTTTAGAAGAAATTATAGCCAATTCCAAGGACACCTTCGATATCAAAAGGGCTTTGGCTGTTAAAATGATTATTCAAGGTGTTTCAGTCAAGGATATAGAAGATATTTTGCAAGTGAGTGATTCCTTTATTAGCAAATGGAAAGTAATTTATGCTGAAGAAGGATCAGAAGGCCTGTTGTTGAAATACCACGGGAAAAAAAGCTATTTGGATGAAGAATATAGAAAAGAAGTCCAGCAAATTTCTGGAAACGAAAAAGACTTTTAGTGTAGAAGAGTTAAGAGATCATTTGGAAGAACAATATCAGGTTATTTATAAATCGAAACAATCCTACTTTTATTTTTTGGCAACCCCAGGTTGCCACCTGGGGCTATGATCTCGCTACGCTCGTTACTGCGTTTCATATTCAACCCCTACGGGGCCTTAGCGTTTTAAGATTTTTATCGATTTGCCTTTATACGTCATCCTTGTGCGAAACTAAAAGCTAAAAGTTTAAATTGTGCCCGCGTGCAGTATAGCAACAAAATTCAAAGTACTCGCTTTTCAAAGACTTAAAGAAAACTGATAGGGGGCTGAGGGTGGGTAGTCTTGATATTGGAGCGATCTTGCATTAGGTGAAACCTAAGAAAGCTTATTTTAACCGAAACTCACGCACTTGTTGAATAACAGGAACCGTTTCTGGCCTGATGCCGCGCCATTGATAAAACGATTCTGCCGCTTGTTCGACTAACATCCCTAAACCGTCATAAGCACCTGCGGCCCCTTTTTCTTGAGCCCATTGTACAAAAAGGGTGGCCGCATACATCATGTCATAACACCAACCGTTTTTGGCTAATAAACCTTCTGGTAAAGGGGGTAATTGGCCTTGTAAACTGGCTGAAGTGCCGTTAATAATCAAATCATAAGTTTGGCTTGCTAAAGTCTCATAAGCACAGGCTGTGACAGTGCCTAATGATGCAAATAAGGTGGCTAAGGTTTCGGCCTTTGACACGGTGCGGTTCGCAATCACACATTCAACAGGGGCCGCATCAAGTATAGGCCCTAGCACGCCTCGCACAGCGCCACCGGCTCCGAGTATCAATACGCGCTGTCCGGCAATTTCATAACCTTGATTTTGGGTTAAATCACGCACTAAGCCAACACCATCTGTATTATCACCGATTATGCGGTTTTGTTGATCAAACCATAAGGTATTAACGGCCCCAGCACGCTCGGCCCGTTCAGTACAGTGTTCAGCGAGTGCATAAGCGTCTTGTTTAAAGGGCACGGTGATATTTAAACCTTTACCCCCAGCCGCGCAAAAGGCTTGTACCGCTTGTGCAAATTCACCGGTTTGTGTGCCAACCAAAATCGCATCATATTGCAAAGTTTGCCCCGTTTGTTGTGCAAAGGCAGAGTGAATGAAAGGAGATTGACTGTGAGCAATGGGATTGCCCATTACCGCATAATGGTCAATTTGAGCAGTTTGGTGGTTAGTGATCATTTTTTTTATTGATATGACAAGTGCAAAATTTATTTTGCTGCGATTGGAGTGCAAAATTTATTTTGCATGACAAACTAAAATCTGAACAAAAAAAAAGGGTTAGCATTTCATGCTAACCCTTTATATATTAATGCTTTGTTCATTTATTCAAAATCCCTCGATTTTATCTAAAAAATCAGATTGAAATTGAAATGATTGGAGATTTAAATCAGCGCAGATCATGACAAATCAGCGTTCTATCAGAATCTTTGGGCGATACTGGATTTGAACCAGTGACCCCTGCCGTGTGAAAGCAGTGCTCTACCCTGAGCTAATCGCCCTAGTTGAGAAGCGACGCATTCTAAATTATCTTGATTGCTAAGTCAAATTTTTTTCTTTGCCTAAGCACTGCTATAATGGATGGTTTCGTTTTGTCGTTAATGCTTAATGGTTAATGGTTAGGAATGGTGGGCAACAAAAAGACGTTACCCACCCTACAATAAGCTTTGTCGTTAATGGTTAATGGTTAATGGTTAGGAATGGTGGGCAACAAAAAGACGTTACCCACCCTACAATAAGCTTTGTCGTTAATGCTTAATTATAAAAACCAATAGAACGCTGATTGCACTGATTCTCATTGATAACTGATAATTGAAAACTGATGAAAGATATTAATATGACAATTCGTACTCGTTTTGCACCTAGCCCTACGGGGTTTTTGCATATCGGCGGGGTTCGCACGGCCTTATTTTCATGGTTATATGCTCGTAAACATGGGGGACAATTTATCTTACGCATTGAAGATACTGATCGTGTGCGTTCGACTGAGGCCTCCATTAATGCGATTATTAATGGCATGGAATGGCTTGGTTTACAGCCTGATGAGGGGCCGTTTTATCAAACACAACGCTTTGACCGTTATCAGCAAGCCATTGATCAATTATTGGCCGACGGTAAAGCCTATTATTGTTATTGTTCTAAAGAACGTTTGGAAACGCTACGCGCTGAGCAAATGCTCTGTAAACACAAACCGCGTTATGATGGCCATTGTCGTCATCTCACAACCCCGCCCCCTCTGACTAAGGTTAAACCTGTCGTGCGCTTTAAAAATGCCGATTTGGGAGAAATTGTCGTCAGAGATTTAGTCAAGGGTACGGTGATATTTAATAATAGTGAATTGGATGATTTGATTATCGCACGTTCTGATGGGACACCAACTTATAATTTCACTGTCGTCGTGGATGATTGGGATATGCAGATTACCCATGTGATTCGTGGGGATGACCATTTGAATAATACGCCACGTCAAATCAATATTTTAGAAGCATTAGGCGCGAAAGTGCCGCAATATGCTCATGTGCCCATGATTTTAGGGCGAGATGGGCAACGCTTGTCTAAGCGACATGGTGCTGTCAATGTGATGAATTACAAACAAGGCGGCTTTTTGCAAGATGCTTTGCTAAATTACTTAGTGCGATTGGGCTGGTCGTATGGCGATCAGGAAATTTTTTCTCGGCAAGAGATGATAGATTTATTTGAAATCAGCGCCGTACATGGCTCACCAGCCGCCTTTAATAATGACAAATTGGTGTGGTTAAACCAACATTATATCAAAACGGGTAGCCCTGAAAAGTTGGCAATATATTTGCAGTTTCAATGTGACCAGTTAGGCATAGAGACCTTGCATGGCCCGCCCTTGACAGAAATTGTCAAAGCTCAGGCTGAGCGGGCCAAAAATTTCAAAGAAATGGCACAAAATAGTCGGTTTTTCTTTGGAGAAACGGTTGTACTTGACGAGAAAGCGGCACAAAAACACTTGCAATTTGCCATCAAAAAACCGCTGACCGATTTGTGTGATCGATTGGCAGAATTGGTCGATTGGAATGCAGAGGCGATTCATGCTGCGATTCATGCTGTGGCACAACAGCATGAACTCAAGCTCGGAAAAATTGCACAACCGTTGCGGGTAGCTGTTACTGGTAGGACAGTATCCCCTCCGATTGATGTCACGGCTTATTTGATAGGCCAAAGACGCACTGTGGAACGTATCAAACAGGCTTTGACACTGATAGGGGACACTGAGATGTAACCCAACATTCGTGGAAGCTAGAGCTATGTCACTGACACGTAAAGATGTACATGTTGAAATCACCCTGATTAAAGGCGACGATGATCTGACAGGAACGATGCTTATTGATCGCGATTCCCGACTTTCAGATGCCTTGAATAATTCAAGGAAACATTTTATTGTGTTGTCGGATTACAACGGCATTCACCACATCCTGAATAAACGACATATCGTCAAGGCTGTGGAAATTGAAAGTCTTGAACTCGAACCCAATAAAACAGAATAAATAATTGTTGTAGGGGCAATCCCTTGTGGTTGCCCTTAACAAACCATAAAAGAATGTGGTTTACTAAAAATAGGCCACTCTTATTTAAAAACGCCAAAACCACAAAAATCGGCTCTGGTTATGTCTTAAGGGTAAGCTCCCCAGGTCACAAAAATGACTTGTGACTTTTGTAATAGATACCGATTTTGAAGATAATCGGAAAGATTTGTTATATTAAGTTTAAGATTTTACCAGTATAACATTTTAATACTGAACCACATATCTCGCCACTTGAACTATTATCCCTTGATAAAAAATGGCCATTTAGAATAACAAAATGGCCATTTTTTATCAAGAGTTTTTCTTTCTTAAATATTATGATTTATTTGTAACAGAGTTTTTAATAGCGCTTTTTGGTATATTATGTGGTTTTTGTGGTTTTGGTCTAATAAATGAACTGTTCTTCCTCGATAGAAAGCGAATCAATGATCATTGATTGATAATTGGATCAGTGTTCATTGTTCATTGATAATTGTTTGATAGACCATGACAACAACCGATTCTAAAAAAGAAACCACCAATAAACGGATTACTAAAACTGATCTGAATCAATTGGCCCAATCTCGTTATGGTGAAGACGTTTACTGTGAACACGTTCGTTCTGGCAAACGTGGCTGGTATCTTCACCAAGGCACTTCGAAAAACTTTATTGGTGTAAATGCAAATGAAGCATTTCAGTATTTACAAACGCAAGAACAGGTGATGCCTGTATCTGATGCGTCTGCCACCGTGGCAACCCCAACAGATTCTCCCAAAACCTCAGAAGAAACCGTAGTCACACCAGCGCCTGTTATAGAGGCAGCGCCAGTGATGCCTGAAGTGCCCGTTACCGAAGACACAGAATCATCTGCCCCCTCTGAACCTGTCACACAGGAAACAGAAGGCACGCCTGAGGCATCGGCCCCATCTGAACAAGCCCCTGTCACACAGGAAACAGAAGGCACGCCTGAGGCATCGGCCCCATCTGAACAAGCCCCTGTCACACAGGAAACAAAAAGCACACCTGAGGTATCGGCCCCATCTGAACAAACTCCTGTCACACCGGAAGCAAAAGGCACGCCTGAGACATCGGCCCCATCTGAACCTGTCAGACAGGAAGCAGAAGGCACAACAGTTGATGAAGAGGCTAAACAAAAAGTGCCTCTATCGCCAGAAGAACTGCTAGAACTCTTGTTTGAAAAATTTCCGCAAACGTTTTTCAGAGAACCAGAAAAAACTCGCCCGATTCAGAAATACATTCACAAAAAGATCCGTAAAGGCCTCAACAATGAATACACTAAAGGGGAAATATCAGAAGCCTTGATACTGTACACCCAAACCATTGATTACTGTAAACAATTAATGAAGGGTGGAGCACGGATAGATTTACAAGGGAAACCTTGCGGAGAGGTATCTGTCGAACATCAAGAAGATGCTAAAGCGAGATTCGCAGGGGAAACAGACATGCGGTTTCAGAAGCAACATAGGCCGAAAATCCAAAAACTGCCCTTACCGCCTCCACAACTTGATGAACTGGTTACGGGTAAAATGGAAGTTTGCCTTAAAATCCATGAATTGCCCGCTGATTCTAAAACGACTCGAAACGGTTGGGAGAATTTCTTATTGAAACTGAGCGCCATGCCGTCAAGACAACGGTTCGCCCTAAAACGTGGAAAAAACTGCAAAATGCCGGCAAAGAATATTCACATTGGATAGCCAACATCAGAGGGCAAATGGGCCCCCGATCAAAAAAGGGCTTTGAATTATTAGCGCCAGCGATTCAAATTTTTGAAACCAAACCCAAAGAAAAAAATCCAGAAGAAAATCCAGAAGACGCTGCAACAGAACCGTCATCAACAGAAAGCGAATAGCCAAGTCCGTAGAGACGCATTGCCATGCGTCTCTGGTTTTGTTTCAAAATAATTGCACTCCTCGTTATACAATAAGCCGAAATTGATAGGACTTGCAAAACACGTCTCCACCGTTCACGATGTGGTTTTGTTCCAAAGAGACGCATGCAATGCGTCTCTACACGAAAAAATTCACTTTTTCATTATTCCCCAGCCAAAATTCATGGCACTGGGGTAGTTGAATGGGATTGCTTCCATTCCTTCAAGTGTGCGCTTCATTTAAGGATTGAATTCTGAACAACTCACCTAAAGAAAGTCCCTTCTTCAGAAAACCTATAACAACAGCAGGTACTTGTTTGATACTGAAATGAACTCTCACAAAGTTATGTAGTATCCAATAAGCATCCAATCGTGTTTGTTCGTTCCTTTTGCCTTTACAATAGGTATTAGTTTTTCGGCGGAAACAAGCCACGCCTCAAAGTAAAGAGCTATTAAATGCCTCTACATGATTAGCATGAATCTCGCAATGAATTAGATTCTGTTTGGTATCGGGATGTTCTTTCTGGGGGGCTTGATATTTTGGGAGTGAACGCCCAACTTGGTGATATTGCGAGCCCTTATTCTTAATTCGTAAATTCTTTATAAGGATTTATTAATATCGTTTAATTGAAAATTTTTGAAATAGTGAACAATAGCACTCCTGATGATGATTCCTTGTTGTTGCTTTTTTTCAACATGTGTTGCGTAATAAATACGCAACACGCCTAAAAATGTGGGATGGGGATCGCTGTCTCTGGGTTTATATTGAGTTTATTGCACCCTCAATAGCCTACCTTTATGCCTAATTAATGATTAACCAATGTGATCTTTTTGTCTGCCAAGTTTGAACGGTGGGATAAATCATTGCTAATCGGATTTTCACATGTTTTCACGTAAACGGCATACAGGAAATAGTCGCCACCCATACCTTCTGGTACTTCAAAATCAAATACGTCATGGTGGGTTTCTGTATGATCTATACCTGTTTTATACGGTTGTTGTTTAGGATGCCAAGGCATCAACGGGTTATCTGTTCTAAACAATAATTCGCCACTGGGTAATTGCACGGCTATCCAGAGATCAACATGTTCTGTTTGAGATCGGGGAAGGGTTTCAATTAATGCTATGACTACGGTTTCACCCACTTCATAAGTGTCTTGCAGGTTTTCAAAAGCGATTTGGGCAAAGTGGCCCGTTTCATTGGGGTTATCATGAGTCACGGGTGCTTTGATTATCACGGTTTCTTGATGACTTGTCGTGATGCCATCGGTGTCTGTCACACTCAAGGTGATGTCATAATGGCCTGAATCAGTGAATGTGAGCGATTGAGTTTGCCCCCACCAACGCAAATCCCCTATCACGGGTTGGAATGATTGCGTTAGCCAAATCATAACCACTCCCGCTAAAGCTGTGTTCCCATTGCCAATGCCCACCGCTATCCAGCTTGAGCAACCAAACATCAGGATCACTTTTTGTAAAACTCTGATTCGTCACCGCAAACCCACCATCAGGCATTTGGATGATTGAATCAGCACGGCCCCAAGTTTTGCCATCAAAAGTTTTCTCCCACTCAACCGTGATGCCAGTGTTAGCCAACACAGGGGAGTATGGTAATAGGCCTAACCACAGGGCCAGTAATGAAAAAATGAGCCGTGAGTTTGAAACAGTTCGCGTCATAGAAATGAACTCATAAGAAGAGTGGCTTAGAATCGGGCGAATCTGCTGGTTCGTCATTTTGAAATTCTAAATTTCTGAACTCCTAAACATCTGAACCCCTGAATTTCTAAAATACTGTCAACTACGAAGAAGGGTGCCCCTTTCGGGCACCCTTCAGTCATTATATTTATTGGTGGGCAACAATCTTTACCCACCCGACATAAATAATGGTGGGCAACAAAAACACGTTACCCACCCTACATTGATCTATTGGGCCGGCAACAAAAATACGTTACCGGCCCCTACATTGATCTATTGGGGGCCGGCAACAAAAACACGTTACCCACCCTACATTTAAGATGGTGGGCTACTAATTGTTTTTGCTTAATAAAATATTAAACTGATTTTTAATCAGGCTATTTCAATAAAAGCTTATAAATCAGTATATTAGAAAACAACTTGACGAACGAGTAAAATCCATTCTAACCAATTCCTTCAGTTCAATCTCTTCAATCCCTTCTTATATCCAATCTTTGTGTTGCTTTTTGACTGCCTTTAACCTCATCAATCACTTACTTTTAATCCGTTATCTCATTAATTATTAGTCATTTCTTCATTTCTAATTTACAATTTATACCATTTTCAATTTTTGGATAATATTAGCAATGACTAATAATGATTTGATTTTAATTGATGGTTCTAACTATTTCTATCGCGCTTTTCATGCAATCTCTTCTTTGAGAAATTCTAAAGGCATGCCTACTGGCGCAGTGTATGGCATGATGACTATGCTTAAATCGTTGTTGGCTGAGTATCAGCCTCAATATGCGGCGGTGATGTTTGATGTTAAAGGAAAAAACTTTCGCCATGAGTTATATCCTGACTATAAAGCGAATCGTCAGCCTATGCCGGAGGAGTTATTTGTGCAAATTTCGCATACGCATCAGATGGTGCAAGCTTTGGGCTTTCCTTTATTGATGGTAGAAGGGGTTGAAGCGGATGATGTGATTGGTACTTTGGCTAAACAGGCAGAAGCTGCCGGTATGCGAACCTTGATTTTTAGCGGTGATAAAGATTTTGCACAATTAGTTAATCAGTCTATTACCCTGATCAATACGATGAAAAATCAGCGTTTAGATGTGCAAGGGGTGATCAAGAAATTTGGTATACCCCCGAAGTTAATTGTGGATTATCTGAGTTTGGTTGGTGATCAGGCTGATAATGTGCCAGGGGTTCAAAAAGTGGGCCCTAAAACGGCTGTGAAATGGCTTAAAAATTATGACAGTTTAGATGGGGTGATCAAAAATGTTTGGAAATTCACAGGTAAAGTGGGTGCAAATTTACAGGAGGCTTTGCCGAATTTTTCGCTGACACGGCAGTTGTTGGCGATTAAATGTGATGTGCCTTTGTTATATACGCCACAGCAATTAACCCTTAATCCGCAAGATGTCAATCAGTTACGTCAACTTTATATTGAATTAGAGTTTAAAACGGAGTTAGCGGCGTTGCCGCGTGATTTGTTCACGCCTTCAGCGTTTGTGGATTCTGTTGAACACGCTAATGGAAAAGTGGATAAAAAACAGTATCATACGGTGATGACGCAATCCGATTTTGATCTGTGGTTAAATCGCTTGTCTGAAGCTGAACTTTTTGCTTTTGATACTGAAACAACCAGCTTAGATTATTTGCAAGCTGAAATTGTTGGGGTTTCGTTTGCGGTGCAGTCGGGAGAGGCAGCTTATGTACCATTGGCTCATGATTATTTGGGGGTGCCTGAACAATTGTCGCGTGATCACGTTTTAGCGGCGCTTAAACCTTTATTAGAAAATCCTGATAAACAGATTTGTGGGCACAATCTGAAATATGATGCACATGTTTTGGCTAATCACGGCATTGAGTTGCAAGGCATCGCTTTTGATACGATGTTAGAATCTTATGTGCTGGATAGCACGGCGACGCGACATGATATGGATTCATTGGCATTGCAATATCTGGGTTTACAAACCATTACTTTTAAAGAGATTGCGGGTACAGGTAAAAAACAATTGACTTTTAATCAAGTTGATTTGGAACAGGCAGCGCCGTATGCGTGCGAAGATGCTGATGTGACGTTGCAATTGCATGAAAAATGTTATCCTCAAGTACAAGCCCTCCCTGGGGGTGATCGGATTTTCACTGAGATCGAAATGCCCTTGATTCCCGTGTTAATGCGTATGGAACGCAATGGCGTAACCCTTGATGCAGCGCAATTACATGAACAAAGTGTGGCATTGCAAAAAAGCTTGCACGCTCTTGAACAAGAAGCCTATAGCCTTGTTGGCTATGAATTTAATCTCAATTCGCCTAAACAGTTACAAACCATTTTGTTTGATGAACTTCAATTGCCGGTTTTGAAAAAAACGCCTAAAAAAGAACCTTCGACGGCTGTTGAGGTTTTGGAAGAATTGGCGCTTGATTATCCTTTACCTCGGTTGATTTTAGAATACCGCAGTTTGAGCAAGTTAAAATCGACTTATACTGATGCGTTGCCTCAAGAAATCAATCCGAAGACGGGGCGCGTGCATACTTCCTATCAACAAGCGGTTACCGCCACAGGGCGTTTATCGTCAACTAATCCGAATCTCCAAAATATTCCGATTCGTAGCGAGGCGGGGCGGCGTATTCGGCAGGCGTTTATTGTGCCGAAAGGGTTTCGTTTATTATCGGCCGATTATTCGCAAATTGAATTGCGTATCATGGCGCATTTGTCTGAAGATGAAAAATTATTGTCGGCCTTTGCGGCTGGGGAAGATATTCATAAAATGATTGCGGCTGAAGTGTTTGAGGTGCCGCTGGATGAGGTAACTTCAGAACAACGTCGTAGTGCTAAGGCCGTTAATTTTGGGTTGATTTATGGTATGCAAGCCTTTGGTTTAGCAAAGCAATTAGGTATTAAACGCACTCAGGCACAAAGTTATATTGAGACTTATTTTGCGCGTTATCCGGGTGTCAAAACGTATATGGCAGAAACGCGGGAATTAGCCAAAAAACAGGGTTATGTGGAAACGGTATTTGGGCGACGTTTGTCGATTCCTGAAATTAATTCGTCGAATCATCAGCGGCGGCAATATGCGGAACGCACTGCGATTAACGCGCCGATGCAGGGCACAGCGGCTGATTTGATCAAAATAGCGATGGTAAAAGTGGATGAATGGATTAGTGGTAGCGGTTTAGAAGTGAAAATGCTGATGCAAGTGCATGATGAATTGGTTTTTGAAATGGCTGAAGGGTGTGTCGAAGAGGCTCAGGTGGCGATTGTTGACGCGATGACGCAGGTTGCACAGTTACGTGTGCCCTTGTTGGTTGATGTCGGTGTGGGTAAGAATTGGGATGAGGCGCATTAAATAACTACAAGGATTGGGTATAAGAAAGGATAAATCCTGGGCATTTGATGAACTCATCAGTCTCAACCTGATTTATTTGTCTTTATAATAAACAATCCTTGTCGTTATAGGTTTTAATCCTTTCTTATACCAAATCCTTGTAAGTACTGAACCATAAATTTTCAGGTATTTTAATAGAAGCAACCAGAAGAGGGGCAACCACAAGGGATTGCCCCTACATGGTAGCGCGTAGGGGCAATCCCTTGTGGTTGCCCTTTGCGATAAAATACCTGTTTATTTGTGCTTCAGTACTTAGTTATAGGTTTTAATCCTTTCTTATACCCAATCCTTTTCCGTTATAGGTTTTAATCCTTTCTTATACCCAATCCTTTTCCGTTATAGGTTTTATTATGAAAAACATCATCAAATATCTCATCATACTGTTTATCTATTTTAGTTTGTTAGGCTATGCCAATGCAGCCCCAAAAATTCAATTAAAAGTCGGTTATTTGCCCATTCTTGATCATCTCACCCTATTGGTTTCACATCATCAGGATAGATGCACATTTGAACAAATTAAAATTCAACCTAAACTCTTTAAAGCTTGGCGCGAAATGGTAGGTGCCCTCAAAGCCGGTGTCATTGATGCCGCCTTTATATTATCCCCATTAGCAATGGATTTATTTAACCAAGGCCTTGATATTAAAACCATTTTATTAGCACACCGCGATGGTTCAGCCATTACCATTAAAACGGGCTTGCCTATTCATTCCGCAGCGGATTTAAAAGGAAAAGCGATAGCCATTCCTGATCGAAAATCGACGCATACAGCTTTACTCAATCACTACTTGATGAATAGCGGTATTTCTCTCAAAGATGTGACGGCAAAAGTGATTGCACCAGCTAATATGATCAAGGCTATGCGCTTAGGCAGAATTGAAGCCTTCATTGTAGCCGAACCTTTCGGCTCGAAAGCACAACATGATGGTATTGGCAAGATTCTAATCCTCACCAAAGATATCATTAATCATCATGTTGAATGTATAGTTGTGGTTAATCAAAAGGTTATCAAAAACCACAGCGATGCTCTTCAAGAATGGGTTGATAGTCTAATTAGGGCCGGAAAATGGATTGATAAAGATAAACAGGAAAATGGTTCTAAACAGGTAGCCAGAATCACTTCAAAAACCTATTATCCACATTCAGAAGCGACGGTTATTAGAGGATTACAAAATCCTTCTCATCGTATATCCTTCTCTGATCTCAATCCAAAACGAGCAGATTTCCAAAAGATTATGGCGATTTCTATACAGGCTGGGCTTATTAACAAGGTTAATCTTGAGGGCTTTATTGATGATAGCTTTTATCAAAATTCCTCTGAGAAATAATGACGCATTTTCAACAGGGCGAACACATAGGTTCGCCCCTACATGGCGTTCGTAGGGGCGAACCTACGTGTTCGCCCTCTACGTGTTCGCCCTCTACGTGTTCGCCCTCTACGTGTTCGCCCTCTACGTGTTCGCCCTCTACGTGTTCGCCCTCTACGTGTTCGCCCTCTAC
>QNEL01000057.1 GCA_003645185.1 Candidatus Parabeggiatoa sp. nov. 3 | reverse complement strand
TTTATGTTGCCCACCATTTCCCTGTAGGGTGGGTAACGTGTTTATGTTGCCCACCATTTCCCTGTAGGGTGGGTAACGTGTTTATGTTGCCCACCATTTTCCTGTAGGGTGGGTAACGTGTTTATGTTGCCCACCATATTGATCTGCTACCCGCAAAATAACATTCACTCCAACCCAACCCGCAAAATAAATTTTGCACTCCAACCCGCAAAATAAATTTTGCACTCCAACCCGCAAAATAAATTTTTTGTCCTGTACAAAGGTTATAACCTCATGTTTAGACAAGTGTGATTTCATCCAAATTCCAAAATTGACTCAATGGAGAAGTGCAGATGGCACAAAAAAACCATTTTTCTTTAATAATATTAATGGCTTGACAATTCAGACAACGCCGAAATACAAATTCATGCGAAAAGCCATTAGGATGAGAAAGGCCTAATTGATCAAGTGCTTGAGCAACAGTTGGCCATGATTCCGGTTCAGGGCAATAACCCGTGGATTGATTCGTCACCTCAATCACTTCAACTTGATCCCCTGTCATCAAAAACCTCATTTCTCCTGCCGACAAAACCGCGCCACCGAAAGCACAAACTAAATGTTCACTATGCCTATCAGCAAGACATAAAAGGCCATCCGTATTAATAATAAAAGTTGTCATCACATCATCATAATAGGGTATTTTTGAACGATTTGATTTTAGCCAATTCAAAATATCTTCTCGCCTTTGAATCGGTGTTCCACAATTTTCAGAAGAAACCAGTTCGCGCAAATCATTAGGGCCAACATAGCGATATAGTTTCATTAATGCTTGATTTTTATCGTTTATATTTTTCCCATAAGTCTCGTAGGGTGGGATCGCTTAGTGCCAAGATTCTCGTTCATAGCTCATATCCTATCACTGAGCGAACCCACCATCCCTCTAGCTAATCCTGTTCAAAACCGAACGCTTAACCCACCGCAAACCCCGTATGTTTTCTCATGTACGGCGCATGATAAGCCAACACAATATCTTCTTTGGGAACACCTTTCGTGACTAATTCATTAGCGATACCTTCTTCAGTTCCATCTTGCTGTACCCAGATTTTATTACCTTTGATATCAAGGTGTAAGACACAACCACTGACTCGTTCATCATCATGCCAGCCAACATTGACTAGCATATAGTGATTATGTTCCCGATCAAAAACCAGTTCCGTCTCCATATCACCATACGACGGTTTATAGTGACTATATTCCTTGAGCAAATTTTCAATATGGGTTTGGTATTTGGCTACATTTGCCATTTGACGATTTCCTCAATTGAAGTGCAAAATTCATTTTGCTGATTCCTATTACAAATTAGATGTCCTGTTTAGGATGGATTTCAAAAGATTTTTGTGTTCTAAAAAAACACACATCAAATTCGATGAAAAAATTGACTTGTCCTAAAATCAAAGGTACATTTTCCGCCCGTGTCCAAGCAAAAGCCAAGCGTACAGGTGGAAATTGAGCAACACTTGCTGTGATAAGCAGCCCGTAAGCGGGTAAATTGGCTAAATTTCCCGCTAATTGTACTGACGTGTTTTGTTGTTCCCATCTGGCACCCAGTTGTAAGCCGATTTGGTAAGGCATCACGTTGACACTCGCGCCTGTGTCTAACAACCCTGATGTTTCTATGCTATGATTCCTATAGCTTAAAGTGAGTGGTAGATAGGGAAAAAAATTGATGCCACCAAAACCATCTGAAATTTGACGATAGGCAAATCGTTCAGCATGAATCATGTTTCAGTTCCTGATTGTGTTTATCTTCCGCTAACATTTTTAACAGCGTATTCGCCGCACTAGAGGCATCATAACGTTTCCAATCCAGATAATTTTGGGTGAAGAATGACGGCTCTATGCCTTCTTCTTGGGCCATTTGTGAAATCAAAAACAAAACAATGCGTAGCTTATCGGCTCGTGGTAAGACTTGTAACGCAGGTAATAATTGATGAGTCGAAATATTGCTTTCCATTTTATTATTTCCTAGTGAATAAGAACCCTAATACGAATAAAAATAATCCTGCCAATCCTTAGCACCTATCCGTTTTTTTAAAATCTAGTACAACGGATGACGTGGATAAACGAATAAACCAAATAATATCAATGAGTTATTAGTTTATCGCCCGTCATAGGCGTTCCAGAACGAAGTTTCGTTGTACTCGCTTTTCAATGACTTTTCACGCAAAAGTTTTTGCGCGCAAAAACGGTAAGACAGTAGGTTGGTTAAATTTTTTTGATTTTCTATCGAGTAACTGCAAAAATTATTCTGCCATACTCTTGTGCTATCCATAAATTGCCAAACCATTCCGATATGCTATTTCCGGAAGAAGGATATCCTTTTTCATCAACTATATAAGGAGAATTATCTTTGTTAATAGTCTGCATTTGTCCATTTATAATCAAATTTATACGACAATTCTCTTTTGTTACCTTCAATTGATCAGCGTGATAAAGAGGCCTACCAGGAAACAGTGATTTGACTACAGTGTCACCAGACAATAATTCAAAAGCATCACTCGAACAATTTAAACGCTCTATAAAACCAACGAATTGTCTTCTTCCTTTTCCTTCCAGTCCAGTGATTTGTTCGTATAACTCCAAAGCCTTTTCAACTTCTCCGAGTTTACCATACGCTAAAACAATATTATTGTTTTCAAACTTGACATCTTCGCTATCACCCAGTTGTTCACGAATGTTCAGAGCCTGTTTAAAATAGTCCAACGCTTGTTCTGGTTTCTTGAGAATCAAGCACATCGTCCCACAATCAGAAAGATTGCTGGCTTGTGCTTTATAATCATTGATCTTCTGAGAAATTTTCAGGGCTTTTTGATAGTAATTTAAGGCAGGCTGATGTTGTTCTGCTCTTTCTAGTAACAGGCCTTTATATCTGAGTTCTGTTATTTCACCTCGTTGTTCTGCCATTCCCCATTGCCACCATCCCAAAATTCCAGCACCTATCAGAATTATCAATGACAATTTCAATGCTATTGATTGTCTCCGAAGTTTTTTGTTAGCATTTTCAAGTTCTTTGTTAGTAGCCAATAACTTTTGAGCGCTTTTTAATTTTCGTTGTGTGTTTTCTTCTTCTTTAATGGAGCGATCACGTTCTATTTGACTTGCTTGGACAAACTCTTGAGCCAAATTCGA
This sequence comes from Candidatus Parabeggiatoa sp. nov. 3, assembly GCA_003645185.1. Classification (GTDB taxonomy): domain Bacteria; phylum Pseudomonadota; class Gammaproteobacteria; order Beggiatoales; family Beggiatoaceae; genus Parabeggiatoa. Next base: position 21,884 of record QNEL01000057.1, on the reverse strand, counting down.
TAATGGCACTTTATCAGCATAATGATTAACATAGTCCTCAGCCATACCCAATTTCGGACCTTGTAAAAAATAATCTTTATATTTTTCATGTACTTCCCAATCCTGAGCGGCGGCTTCAATTTCGCGTTGTATGCTTAAAGCACTCCGACTTTCACTCAACCATCTACGCAACTTACCCCAATGCCGAATCAAAGTCTCATGAGCAACATCTATCACTGTCACTAACGATTGTTTATCGCCTCTACTCCCCAACGCATCCACAACGACTAACCGTGCTGTCGCCAACTTATCCAACACCTTATCTATTAAGGTTGCCGAATGTTGCGTGGTAACCAAATCCTTTTTTAAGACTTGCCTACGAGTATCTTCCGTGCCTTCCCCTAACTGCGTCAACGCTAAAAATATCCACTGCGCGACGGATTGCTCTGCTGCGGTTAAAGCCTCATACGCTGTATCCGCACTTTTCTGCAAAGTGCCCTGCACACCCCCTAAACGCATATACTCTGCCAAAGTCAAACAATTCAACTGATGATGTTGCCACAACTCTGTCAGCGTATATTCCAACAAGGGTAAACTCGCAGGGCCTTCTACCTCTTTGAGCATGGCCGTGATTAACTCGGCCTCAATGTCTAAACCCACTTTTTTAGCAGGCTCACTAATGGCAGCCTTTAATTCCGTTTCACTCATGGGCCTGACTGTCACTTGATGGGCATCAATATAACCCGTTAAGCCGGCATAGGCCTGTTCGGCACATTTACCCAAAAAATCCGCTCGCATCGTTATCACGACACAAAGCTTAGACACGGGTGCTTCTGGTGGCGGCAAACACCCTAACACACACTCCAAAAATGGCTGTCGCTCAGTGAGTTCACAACGAGTAAACAGTTCTTCAAATTGATCAACGACTAACACCACACGCGGAGCCTCAATTTTATCCAGCCATTGCTTGAAACCAACCGCTCCTTTTTGTAATAAATAGCTGACATTGTCTAATTCTTTCAGCCACGTTGCATCCGGTAAATCCTCTGGCACTAAAACCCGCGCCAAGTTTTCCAATGGGGTTTGATCCTTTTCAGTCGGCGTAAACGGTTTGCAAATACGCCATTGACGACTTTCCCCCAATTTTTGCCCAAGTTTTAACTGATGTAGCAAGCCTGCCCGCACCACCGATGATTTACCACTGCCAGACACGCCAAGCACGGCTAAAAAATGCCCCACTCGGACTTTTTCAATTAAGACATCCGTTAAATTATCCCGTCCATAAAAATACTGGGCATCGGCTTCCTCAAAAAATCGCAATCCCTTATACGGACAAACACCACTGAGTTTAGCCCTCGTCATTTCAACCGGCTGATGCGTCAACACAATACGACTACCCGAATTGTGGGTGACGGGTTTTTGTACCGATTGCTTTAAATTTTGCTGAATAAAATCAGTGAGGGCATAATTATCCACCGTGCCATCAACAGCCAGCCCCCGCAACAATACCTCAGTCAATACGCCATGCCGGCTAGATGCACTTTCATAAGCCTCTTCATAGTCACGCGATGCCGCAATAAAACACCGTCCATACCCAGAGCCTCTCTCACCTGGATCAGCCTCCTCAAAATTAAACTCGCCACTAAAACAACAATCTAAGCAGACAATTTGTTGTTTAATCTGACTTTTTTGTAATAATCGTTGCAACCAGTGTAATGATAATCCCCAATGATAACGGTTAGGCTTGGCATCACTCGTGGCTAAATAACCTTCTGCAATACCGCCATCCACTTTTCGCAAGCCATGCCCCGCAAAAAATAACAAGGCCGTCTCTGGTAAATGATCTGTTTTATCCGTCTCTGGATTAAACAGCTGAACAATCGCTTGTTGTAATGCTTCAAAGCTGACGGCCCCAGTATTGTCAATACATAATTGACCGGCCTGTTCAATACAAGGCAAACGCTTGACGCGAAAATCGCCTTGCGTTTCAAGTAATTGGGCAATCGCTTCAGCATCGTTAGCGGGCTTTTTTAGTTCGTTTAAATCGGTATATAAATTAATACCAACGACAAGTGCGTCGCGAGACATGAGGATTCCTCGTTATGTTTTATTAATAAAGAAATATAAAGAAATAGAACGCAGATTGCACTGATTATCATGATTCGCGCTGATTTTAAAATCAGCGTCAATCGTAGGGTGGGTAACGGGTTTTTGTTGCCCACCATTCCCCTAAATCAAACAAGTATCAAGTCAAGCATTCATTCCAAATTAATCTCCCTACCCGTATCTTGATCTCTATCTATATCTAATGAGATACCGACGAGCGGTGAGTGTTGAAAAAATTCGACTAAAGTGTTTTTAGGTTTCAGCAATTTTCGATAACTGGCAATGGAAAGCACAACCGCTTTCGCTTTTCCTTGATAATTAATCAGTTGTGCCCCATGTTTTTCAGCCTCTTTTATCAGATCGCCTAAATGGATTTGGGCTTCTTGTAATTGCCAAATATGACTCATATTCTCCTCCTAGTTTCCAAAGAATGCCGGTACGTTTATAAAATGTGCCAAATATCGTAGGGGCAAACCTGCGTGTTTGCCCTTACCCAAAAATCCGTTACAATCATGATTTTTTCATACCAAAGATTCCAAGTAAGGTTTGATAACATTAGTCACACGACATATTTTGCTGTAATACCATAAGTCATCTAAGGTATAATAGTCATTTTGCCAGCCTTCTCTCAGTGCTTCAAGTGCCACATCAATTCCAATCTTATAACGATATTTAAAACAATCAGCTATTGTCTTAGCAGGATTATAAATGGGTACTTTCACACCCAAAATCAGATGTTCATCAATGCCCTCAGACAATGCCTTACCTGAAAAACGCACAACTCTTATGGATATTTCTGTCAGCGAAGGCTGATGTGCTTTATTGGGAATGGCTATCCAAACTTCAAAAGGTAATTGGGTTGTTAGATTGTGAAAACGTAAAGCCGATAACAGACTGATGGTACTATTTGGGATACTTTTACTGACTTGGGCAAGACTTAAATTTTCATCAATTTCTAAATTTGGCAAGGTGTAAAGTCCTCTGCCTATTTTTTCAAGTTGTCCAAGTTCACAAAGTCGAGTAAGATATTCTCGATGAATATTATACTCACTCAAATCACGCGGACGAAGAATGCCTTTTTTTTTGGCAAGAGATTTAATTAAACTGTATTTTTGAGACATAAATTTGATTTGTTGAAGTGACATTATATCGGTATTTATAATTAAGTACCGACATTTTGTCAATTAAGCATTATTAATTAATTTTTGTTTTGAAAATAATGTTCTGAAATAGCATAACATCAATTATGGCATAACGAGATAAATATTATGAATTCGACGACTTTACTCGCTTTTTTATATGCAATACTCACGGAAAATGTACAAGATTTCGCTTTCAAAAAGTTGGCGACTGAGTTGAAATGCCAACCACTTGATTGGGAGGCGGTACAAGAAAAAGTGGATGATATTTTAAGTACGCATCCCAAATTAGAACAAATGTGGACTCACTGCAAAACGCAATTAGAAAGCAAAACGCCGCAAGCACTTTTGGCCTTGTTACCGAGTCAAGATGTGCTGAATCAATACCCTCAACCCGCAATACCTCGTAGTGGTTTGCCTGGCAATCCTGATAAAGAGACGATTGAAATTACCAATACTGCTGTGGTGATTTTGCAAAGTGATAAGCCGGCTGAGATGGCCCAAAAACTGTTGCAACCACTGACTGAAAAGCCTAAATCACCTCAACCTGTAGGAAATGATTAACCATGCTGGGTTATCCGACTTTAAATTTGTTTCTGTATGATTTGCGTGCCGGTTTGGGACAAAACGAGGCCGACATCGAACAAAATCGCGCTGATTTCAAAAGAAAATTACCGGCTCGTTTTGATAATGCGTTATTTGATCAGTCAGATAATGGATTATTTGAAACAGAATATCTTGAATTACTGGGCAAAGACAGAGTGATTCAATTATCACCTGTTCCCGATTTTCCAAAGCATGATGGTTATTATTATCCGGTGCGCTTCAATGATAGCTATGGATTATTGTTAAACTGTTCATTCGCTGAGGATCAGGAAACAAGCGATTTAACTTGGCTTAATACCTTGCAAAAATTAGTGGCTGATTGTGTTGGCAATCAGAAAGGCACGCTGGGAGAAACGTGGGTTTTTTCGGCACAGTTAGATTATTTAGAACAAAGTGCCGAATTAGCGACAAAGATTTATAAAACGTTAATGCCTGATGCCGACGCTGATGAAAATCAAATCGGCCAAAGTGATTTTTTAGGTGGGGTGATTTTTGAATTTTGGGGATATCATTCACCGGCGCAAGTTGAAGGCAAACACCATGTTATCATTACATTTTATGCGGATAAAAACGCTTTAGATCGAGAAACTGAATTTTATTCTGATTGGATGAGTTTATTGTGGTATCGGCATAAAATAACGTGGGCATACAATCAAAGTCGCACTGTCGCTCACAAATTGAAGCAAGGGGCAGTACAGATTCAAGCCTGTGAACAAAAATTGCGTGATAGCACGAATGCCCAGAAATTGGGAAGCGAACAATTACAAACGACTTTAAATGAGGCTTGGCATATTTTATCTGATTATGCGACACGTTTAGATGAACTCAATGATCAAATTCACACGATTGAAATCAATTTAGGCAATTATCAAAAACGGTTAGCGAGATTAGCCGAAAAATCTGCCAGTGGATTGACAGTCTTGACAAAATTTCAGTCTCTCGCTCAAGAAAAGTATTGTTTACAAGTTCAAAAAGATTATGAGGGTTTTAGCCCCAAATTGAGGCGATTAGAAAATATGATCGGTTATATCCGCGCCAGCGTAGCCATTCGAGAGGAAACGCGGGATCGGGATTTAGTGAATACGGCCGCGATTTGGGGAACCGGTTTAGCCAGTGGCGCGATTGTCGCCTCTCTTACCGGGCAATTGCCTATACTCACTGAAACCAGTAGTTGGCAAAATTTTGGGGTTTCAGTGGGCTTTAGCATTAGCGCCGCGATTTTGGCAGGATTATTGATTAAATTCATTATTTGGTTGCGGCAAAAGTGAGGGCGAACACGCAATTATTTGCGGGATCGTGATTTCACAGGGCGTAGGGGCGAACCTACGTGTTCGCCCTCAAATTATTTTTCCGAACATCTATAGATCATGTCAAAATTTGGTGTATAATGCGCGGCGATTTTTTAATTGATCATATCAAAATAGAATATGGGTAATTAGTAATTGGCAATTGTGTATATCAATGCTCAATGAACAATTCTCATTTTCTAAGACTTTGATATTTTTGATGGGTTAGACAAAATGGTTCTGTTCAAACCCGTCTATCTACCCCCCTCATATTCTAGTAGCATCAATGAATGTGATTCGGGTTTTGAAACTCAAACTTCAACCCACTGATTTTCAAAAAGGAAACATTCCTCATGAAATTAAGTAACCAAAACACTAAGCAGTCAGGGATTCGCGCCGATTCGGGCCTAAAAGCAGGTTGGTCTTGCACAAGCTGTGATTTTGTGAACGGCGTGGCTTATGGTTGGAATTGTGATGATGGTAAGAAGCACGATTGTTATACTGAAGGCGGTCATAAGGCTGCCTGCTATTATGGTTGTCGCTCTGCGGGATGCGGAATGAGTCCAGATGGGGGTAGATGCATAACGAAAGACTAAGCCGTCAGGAATTCACACCGCATCGGGCTTAAAACGTTGTAGGGTGGGTAATGTCTTTTTGTTGCCCACCAAGCTGTCCCACCTTATATATAGATGTTCATATAAATAGTTTCACTTTTTTTTTTGATAGGAATCTGAAAATGAGATTGATTAAATTGATAACGGCTATTTTAGGTGCATCATTGATGCTGTTTGGAACAACTGCCCGTTCTGATTCCCCTGATCTTGATATGGCTAAGGGTAAACAAATCTACAATTCCGCCTGTTTTGTATGCCATGCACAGGGTATTGCTGGGGCACCCCTATTTGGAAATAAGGAACAGTGGGCACCTCGAATAGCGAAGGGAATGGACGTTTTATTTGCCAGTGCTTTGAATGGATTGGGGGCAATGCCTCCAAAAGGCGGGCAAATGTGGTTACCGGATGACGATATCAAATCCGCTGTCGATTATATGGTTTCTCATGTTTCAGACTGAGTGTCTGTGAACGTCAGTTATAATTTGCGCTTTTGCCCACTCGAAAATTTTTTGTATTTAGTCACCACCACCTGACTTAAGCTTTCAGACAACGGCTGAAAGCTGTTGGCTGTATCTTAGCGTCTTGATGCGATTTTGCGTGATCATTTATTTTTTAATGAGGATGGTGGGCTTTAAAAACCCGTTACCGGCCCCCTACTGGGAAATGGTGGGCAACAAAAACCCGTTACCCACCCTACATTTAAGTGCCATATAGATGCTTTTTAAAAGCATTTGTCGCCAATTCAATTGACGCTGTCACATATTGAGCTCGTGAAAAGCTAAATTCAATAACCGGATAAAGCTCATTATCAATCGTGCTGAAAGCAAAATAAATTTTGCATCAAGGCAAAATAAATACTCCATCAAGGCAAAATAAATTGGACAACCACGTTACCCACCCTACAAAATAACGTTTTTAGTAGAGGCAATCCCTTGTGGTTGCTCTTAATTATTATAGTACCAATTTAAAAAAACATGAGGCCCACTTGAAATAATTTTTCTATCGCGCCAATGCGTTTTTTATCCAGTAAAAATAAAATCACATGATCGTCTGATTCTATAACGGTATCATGGTGTGCCATCAGAACTTGTTCGCCGCGCACTATGGCATCAATGGTGGTATCGGGGGGGAGTTTGATTTGATCAATTCGACGGCCTACCACTTTAGAGGAGCGTTTATCACCATGCGCTATGGCTTCTATGGCTTCTGCCGCGCCACGCCGTAGGGAATGTACGACGACGACATCTCCGCGTCGAACATGAGCTAGTAAGGTGCCAATGGTGGCTTGTTGGGGTGAAATGGCAATATCAATGGTGCTGCTTTCGACTAAATCGACATAAGCAGGGCGATTAATTAAGGCCATGACTTTTCTAGCGCCCATCCGTTTGGCTAACATGGCTGACAGTATATTAATTTGATCATCGTCAGTTACCGCGCAAAAAATATCCGTTTCATCAATATTTTCTTCACGCAAGAGTTCTTCATCGGCCGCGTCTCCTTGTAAAACGATGGTTTTATCTAAAATTTCAGAAATCTCTTCTGTACGGGCGATGTTGTGTTCAATTAATTTGATATGGTATTGTTTTTCTAGTCCTTTTGCTAAACGGGTTCCAATCTTGCCGCCTCCTGCAATCATGATGCGTTTACAGGGGCGATCCAGTTCACGTAGTGCAGCCATCACGGTGCTAATGTTTTCAGTGGCCGCAACAAAAAAGATTTCATCATCGACTTCAATTACGGTATCCCCTTCTGGAATAATGGCTTTACCGCGCCGAAACATGGCCGCGACACGGGTTTCAACGTCTGGTAAGTAATCATGAAAGGCTCGTAAGGCGTGTCCTACTAAGGGCCCGCCGTAAAAGGCTTTTACGGCGACTAATTGTACTCTGCCTTTTGCAAAATCCAATACCTGTAGTGCATCAGGATAGTTGATAAGCCGTTGAATATAATCTGTCACTAATTGCTCTGGACTGATATGCACATCAACGGCTAAGCGGTCAAAAATTTCTGGGTGATTGAGATAATCGCTTTCTCGTACACGGGCTATTTTGGTGGGCGTATGAAAAACGGTGTGAGCAATTTGACAGGCCACCATGTTGGTTTCATCGCTATTGGTAACGGCTACCAACATATCAGCATCTTCCGCTCCGGCTTGCAATAAGACGTAGGGATGAGAACCTTTTCCCGTGACAGTGCGTAAATCCAAATGTTCCTGCAAATTGTGTAATAAAACGCTATCGTGATCGACAACAGTGATATCATTGGCTTCATTAACCAGATTACTGGCAAGAGAACTACCGACTTTGCCGGCACCTAAAATAATAATTTTCATTTTATTTATCAGGGCAACAAACAAAAATAGCTTGCCCACCTTACATGATTGATAAAAAGGATTATAGCGTTTCCCGATCTCATGACGTACACCTTGAACGAAAAACGCAAAATAAATTTGGAACACAAACGCAAAATAAATTTGGAACACAAACGCAAAATAAATTTTGCACTCCAAACAAACGCAAAATAAATTTGGAACACAAACGCAAAATAAATTTTGCACTCAAAACAAACGTAAAACAAATTTGGAACAAAAACAACGACAAACTGTGAAATTGAGTTTATTTTTTGATTTGTTTGGGATCAATCTCAAGGGCGCGTAGTTTACGGTATAAATGAGTCCGTTCTAACCCTACTCGTGAGGCGACTTTGCTGACATTGCCACCGGCTTCTTGTAATTGGTGTTCTAAGTAGTTTTTTTCAAATTGTTCTCTGGCTTCTCGCAAGGGTAAGTTGTAAATTGAGGCATGCTCAGTTTGAGCGGGAGGCTGGTTGAGGATGGGTTCAATTTCGTCAATATCAATGTTATGGTGATCACCTAAAATCAAGAGGCGTTGTACTAGGTTTTTTAATTCGCGTATATTGCCTTGCCAAGGGTAATTGCGGAGTCGATTTTGTGCGGCTACCGTGAAACGGCGATAGGGTAAATTGTCTTGGTTGACAAATAAATTGACATAAAATTCGAGTAACTCTGGCACATCTTCACAATGTTCGCGCAAGGGCGGGATGTGAAGTGGGATAACGTTTAAGTAGTAATATAAATCTTCCCGTAAACGCCCCATTGTGATTGCAGTTTCGAGTTCATAAGCGGTTGCGGCAATGATGCGAACATTGAGGGAAATGGGTTCAATTCCACCAGTGCGTAAAAAGGATTGGTTTTCTAAACTGCTTAATAATCGCGCTTGTACTGTATCGTCCAGATCGGCAATGTCTTTGATAAACAATGTGCCACCATTCGCTTGTTCAAGACGGGATAATGTGTGATTGCCGTGGAGGCCAAAGAGTTCAAGTGCTTGATTTTCAGCACTGATACCGGCAACTTGCACGGATACAAATGGGCCTTGATGGCGTTGGCTGTGCTGGTGAATGTAGCGTGCAAATAAGGTGCGGCCACTGCCTGAGTCGCCGCGAATCAAGACGGCGGTATTATGTTGGTTTATGCGTTTAACCTGTTCGCGTAGGGCCGCCATGATGCTGCTATGTCCTAATGGTTCTATGAGTAATACTGCATGTTTGCGTAAACCATAGTTTTCTCGCTGCAATGAGGCCATTTCTAAGGCGCGTTTTATGGTAATGAGCAGTTTGGAAATAGATAAGGGTTTTTCAATAAAGTCATAAGCCCCTAAACGGGTAGCTTCGACGGCCGTTTCTACTGTGCCATGTCCTGATATCATAATGACAGAACTGTCTATTAATAATCCGCCATCATGCCATTCTTTGAGTAGAGATATGCCGTCAATATCAGGCATCCAGATATCGAGTATGATGAGATCGAAACGCTGTTCACATCGCATTTGTCGGGCAGTATTGCCGTTTTGTGCCAGGCTAACAGTGAATCCTTCGTCTTCTAAAATTTCTTTGAAGAGATAACGAATGTCTGGTTCATCGTCAACTATTAATATATGTGCGGTCATTGTTATGAAAATACCTTGTTGTCGGCGGTGGTAGCAAAAGATAGAACGCTGATTATGGCCTGATCGGGCTGATTCACACTGATTTTTTATCAGCGTAAATCAGGATAATCAGTCAAATCTGCGTTCTATTCTTACAGATGCCTATGATGACGCGAATCTACGTGTTCACAAAATGAAAAACTATATTGCCTGAAAACCTATTCACATTCAACCCTTTTTGGATTGTTTAACTCGTTAAACCCGTCAAAATGAGAATATTTTAAAATCGTAATGATTTTGCTATTTTATAATTTTTCAGAGAATTGTTTTAAAAATGGCCATAAAGTCTTTTTATGACACGTCGTTAGGAATTGGCGTTTATGGATGGACACAGCTTCCAACCAGCGTTTTCAGGTAGTGTTAATGAATTTTCAACTCGAACATTCACATTGAGACACCTGAGTTGTTGTTCAATTCTCGTTTTTAACTTTGGAGCCATATCTTTAAATTTTTCGGGCTCATCTAATTCTTCATCTTGATGTAAGAACAATACAATGTTTATTGGCATACCCCGTTTAAAATCATCAATATAAGGCTTTAAATAGGTATCATCTTGGTGAAGGCCTACAGCGAATCCAAAGAAAGTATCACGTATTTTTTGTGCTACCCAGTCAGCTAAATAAGGTTTTCGACGAATTATCTTGATTTCTTTTTTAAGGCTTTTACAGGAATCACGACAATTGATCACGCCTTCTGGTTCTTCTGATAACAAGTAAGGTTGAGTTTCCTCAGCAAATCCACGAAAGTTTTTAACTTCTATCCAAAGAAGATTTTCACCATCAGTGGCGATAAAATCGACTGCGCCAACGCCCTGACATTTTTGGATATTTTGACGATAAAAGCCCTCAAAGTCATCATCATAATTACAAACGCGCCATTGATTGGAAAACTCAAAACATAACTGTTTTGTGCCGCTATCTTCCTCTAAAATGGTCATTATTTGCTTCCTTTAGTAGCATAAAAAGCGGCTTGTTCACGATCAAAAAAGGCTAATTCTTCATCTAATGCCACAATCGTTTGCAAGTCTGGTAAGACTTCTCCAGATTCGACTTTGACGTGGTTAAGTTCATCTTTTCCTTGAGCAAGACTAAAAAATTTAGCGGGAATATTTCCTTTTGAACCTTTTGAATGATTCACTTGTAGTGACAGTTCTTTCATCAAGAATAGGTAATGTGTCGTTAAAATGATTTGGACACCATTTTTGACAAATTTCAAAAGAAAATCAGCAACTTGTTTCATTATTCTTGGATTCAAATTGGTTTCAGGTTCATCCCAAAATAGTATAGTGCCTGTTTTTAGGGAGTCATTCGCTATGAGATAAGTCAACATAGCGAGTTTACGTAATCCCTCTGCAATTAAGGAGATTTCTCGGTTGCCTTGTTCTGGATAATGAATATAAAAGCGATCTAATTCTAATTTCACTTGCCCCCCTATAATTTTTTCTAGTGGCTCAATTAGGATTTGATCAGGGTTTTCCAATAAAGGATAACTGAGTGCTTCACAAAGATCATAGTAAGTTTCTTCAATCGCCAGCCTATGTTTTTTATAAAATCCGGTGAAACCAGGATACCACGATAAGACTTCTTTTTCGGGCAAAAACAGAGGCATCGCGCTTGGAAAAAAAATAGGCTTTTGTATGAGCAAGACTTCAGTCTTGCTCGTTTCAGAAAACTGAAATTTTAGAGTACAGCCTTCGCTTTCGGTGGCACTTGAAAGGGTGGCTTCTATTTCGGTTTCGGTTTCTTGTCCAAAACGATGTAAATGGCCTAATTTATCAGGCTTAAATACCTTGACCAATTTTTCGGCAAGGCGACGTTGCCACCAACTGTCACTGCCACCAGAAGAAATGTGTCCGGGTATGTCGTTTTGTTCTGCCTTTGCTTCATGCCAAACAGACGCTATAGCGTAAACCAGTTTTAACAGATGACTTTTACCAGTGGAATTGTCTCCAATGATGACATTCAGTCCGTCAGAAAAGTCAAAATGCGCTTGTTCAAATTCTGTAAAATTTTTAATTTTCAAAGAGTTAATCATATTACTATTGCTTTTTGGCTATAAACCAGGGCAACCACAAGGGATTGCCCCTACGCAATCACAAGGGATTGCCCCTACCAAGGCTTCCGTCTGGATAATCCCCCGCGCAAGCCTTTTTGAATTTAATAACGGGGCATTTAATGACAACCCCCACTGCTTTTGACGGGTAGACGAATAACAACATGGGTGCCTTGATCTTGTTCTATCCATACGGCTCCATGATGTTCATCAATAATTTTTTTGACTATGGCTAAACCTAATCCTGTGCCTTTCGTTTTTGTTGTGACATAAGGTTCAAAAATCTTTTCAAGCAGTGCTTCTGGAATACCTGGCCCTTTATCAGAAAAACGTAATTCTACACACTCAAAACACGATTCTGTTAAGTAGCGGGAGGTGATTGTGATCGCATTCTCTGTCGATTTAGCCTCTAGGGCATTTTTGATGATATTGTGTAAGACTTGCCGTAAACGGCCACGATCTGCTTCTATCTCTGGAATCTTTTTATCCAAATCGGTGTGAAGCGGTATGTTGACATGATGGTATAAGTCTAAGACTTCTTTGATGAGTTGATTGATATTTAACGGTTCTTTGTGTATAGCGGGAATTTTGGCGTAGTCTGAAAAGACATTCACCATGCTTTTGATCGCATCGACTTGTTGAATAATGGTATGCGTCATGCGATCTAAAGTCTCGGCTTCTTTCTCGGGTAATTTAGGTAAACATTTCTGCCGTAAACGTTCTGTGGAGAGTTGAATGGGTGTGAGCGGATTTTTGATTTCGTGCGCTAAACGACGAGCTACTTCACTCCAAGCGGCATCTCGCTGTGCCTGAATTAAAGTGGTCACATCGTCAAAGACGATGACATAGCCTTCAGGTTGTCCTTCTACCGCGGTTCGTTGTAATTGTGTTCCCCGACAAATCAGTATTTTACGCCCATTAGCACCAAATAAGGTTATTTCTTCGCGCCAATCTTGCACATGCTTGAGTAAATAAGCATGGATGGAACGACAGAAAGGTTGTAATGTAGAATAATTGTTTTGCAGTTGTGTTAAGTTTTGCCCTAATAAATCGCTTAAAGGTAAACCGAGAATCTGATTGGCGGCGGGATTCGCTGTGCGTAAGCGTTGTTTATAATCTAGCGAAATGACACCTGAAGATAAGCGTTCGAGTACGGCTTCTAGGTAAGCACGTTGCTTGTCAGCCATTTTTTGGCTTTCTTTAACTTCATCGCGTGCTTGTGCAATATTGCGAGTCATTTCATTAAATGATTGCACTAAAAAGCCGAGTTCATCTAGGTGTTTAACGGGTAATTTTTTATCATAATTACCGTGGGCGACTGCCCAAGTGCCTTCTGCTAAGTGATCTAATGGGGCAACAAAACGACGGGCTGCAAAAAAGGCTATCCATACCGCGCTGAAAAGCGTTAGCAGTAAGACTAATGATAAAACGAGGGTGAAACTTAATTTCAGGGGTTGCCGTAAATACGTTTTTTTCTTGTAGTTGACAAAAGCCATTTCTACACTTTCGGCTAATGCTCGAATACGTTCAGGTATGGGAAACCATGCCTGTAGCAAACGTGTCTGTTTAGTGTTGGTGAGTTTAAGCACCACCCGAATGTGTAAATTTTGCTCGGTTTTCTGTTCGAGTTTAATGTAATGATTAGATTTTTCGAGGTGTAATAACACACTTTTACTGGGTTGATGAGGTAAAGACTGTTCTGTGTTAAGACTGTTATAGGCAATAAGATGTCCAGTTGGTGTTAATAATGCTAATTCAGAAGCTTCGCTGAGATGACGTAATTCGTCCATTTGTGAAGCGATTAGTTCATTGCTTTCCCAAGCGATGTCTTGTGCAACGGTTTCAACTTTTGTCAAAGCTTCACGCAAATGTGTATTGAGCGCGGCACGACTTAAATCAAGGGCATGAGTCAGTGCTTGCTCAATATTGCCCTCAAACCAATTATCTAGGCGTTGATCTAAAAATTCTAAAGAAAAATAATAGACAATAATAACGGGTGCGCTAGATAAGATGACTAATAAAGTGAATAAACGCACTGTTAGTTTTGCGCCTACACGCTTTTTTTGGACTTGATGGAACAGGCGATGTAAATTCAGGGCTATCAATGCCAATAAGGCTAATAGTGCCATGGCATTGATAATTAATAGGCTTGAGTACAGATGCTCAAAGCGTTCTGAATTGAGTGCATCAACAATCATCAATAAGGAGGCTAACAGGCCGACAAATAAGACGGCTGTTATGCTGATCTTGAGTACTCTTTTCAGTGTTACGGTTCTAATGGACATAAATACCAATTGCTACTTAAACGCCATTGTGAGGAAAGATAAGCTATCGGACGCAAGGGAACAGGTAAAGATTCAATATCTAAATGGGTTTGTAAATAAACCCAGTAACGCTTATCAGGTTGGGTTAAGTGTTGATCCAATAAGGGAAAACTGTCGAGTTGCCCAAGGCGAATTAAAGCGGCATTTAAACTACCAAACGTTTCTTCTATGCCGGTATTCAGGTATTCGACAACGTATTGATCACTGAGCGTGTAATATTTGACTTGATAACGTTGTTTAAGTGTTGCAATTTCTTCGTTCCATAAATACCAACGATCACGCTCAATCACCATTGTGAGCACTAAAGTCAGTGATATTCCATTTTGTAGGGCATCGCGAGTCACCTCTGTCAAGTCGTAACTGATTTGGGCATCCAATACATAGACTTCATCAACTAAGCGTGTTTTGGCATAATGTATTGATAATTCAGCATAAGTCACTTGAGATAACCAGAACAAGCCTATTCCTGTTAGTACACGCCAGTTAAATTTTTTTAGAAAGGCAGGCATAATAAAAACCATCAAGGTTATCCTCACCGGGTAAGATTTGCCGTCCATTGGGCAGTGCGTGACCCCAGTTTACTGCCAACTTGATTTCTTGTGCGTCTTTGTTGACATCTAAAAATCTTTTTATTTGTAAGTGATTTTCTTCTGCAAAAACGGAGCAAGTCACATAAAGTAATTGCCCTCCCGGTTTAAGTAGGGGCCACAATGCTTCAAGTAAACGCTTCTGCTGCGCCGCCAGCGTTTTGATATCTTTTGGTTTGCGTAAATATTTGATATCGGGATGACGGCGAATAATACCGCTACCTGAGCAGGGCACATCAAGTAATATTCGTTCAAAAGGGTGACCATCCCACCAAGTGTCGGGCTGACTCACGTCTGCACAGCGCACTTGAGCGGATAATTGTAAACGTTGCAAAGTGTTTGCCAATTTTTCCACACGTTCAGGTTTATTGTCTAAAGCGAGTAGTGTTTCTATTTCATAGCGTTCTAATAGGTGTGCTGTTTTCCCGCCCGGGGCGGCACAGGCATCTAATACTCGTGCGCCAGCCGGTACATCTAATAATGATGCTGCCAATTGCGCGGCACCATCTTGTACTGAAATCCACCCTTGGGTAAATCCGGGTAGATTAAAAATACGGTTCTTTTTTTCTTGATTGTTTTCTTGATCGTTTTTTTGATTAAAAGGAGACGTATTCGTCTCCAATAAGTTGTTGGCAAGCTTCCCGCCTTCTGTTAGCTCCCCTTGTTGGGAGGAATTGGCTAGGGTTGGATTGATGATTTCATCCTTTCCTTGTGTTACTAAAGTCAGTCCAGCTTCGGTATAAGCTGTCGGGGTTGCTGCAATCTGAGCTTCTTGCAGAAGTTCTAGGTAAGCATCACGCGATAAACAGCGCGTATTAACCCGTAAAGTTAAAGGCGGCTGTGTGTTATTGGCTTCTACTATTGTTTCCCAGAACGAGGGCCAATCAGCTTGTAAGCGTTCCAATAACCAAGGGGGATGGGCCAGTTTGGCGTTAATCTGCTTATCGACTTGATCCAATAACACATTCCGTTGGCGTTGAAAATTGCGTAAGATGGCATTGACTAAAGGGGTTGCCCAAGGTTTTTTAAGTCGGCGCGTGACTTCTACAGTTGCCGCTGTGGCGGCATGGGGCGGAATGCGTAAATACAGGTGTTGATACAAACCGATAAGGAGTAAAACGTGGATATCAGAATCTTGCGCGTTAAGCGGTTTACGAAGCAAACATCGCAACAGTGTTTGTAAACGCGGTAACCAACGTAATACGCCATAACACAAGGCTTGTGCCAAAGCACGATCACGCCCATCCTTTAAACTGTCGAGTTGAGTATCGAGACTGTCTGATAAGGAACGTTTATGTCCAATGACATCTGTTAATATTTGAGTAGCCACGCTGCGAGCGTCCATGATGGTTTCCTTTGGGTGTTTTTTAATACAGACTTGTCAACCAAACCTGACAGGTTTTCTTTCGCCTGTCAGGTTTAATAATTAAATAAATATTTGAACCAAACCTGACAGGTTTTCTTTCGCCTGTCAGGTTTAATATCGTTAATCAAAAATCAATTCGGGATGTGCATTGAGAAACTCGCCAACCGAAAGGGGTTTTCCGCCGGCCCTTTGAACTTTCAATAAACGCAAAATGCCATCGGCCGTGGCAATATCAATGCCATCACGCTGACAACGTATCACATTGCCTATTTGCCCTGTTGTTGTTGGTGATGGCAAGGTTTGAGCGGCCCATAAGCGTAAGGTTTGATTGAATAAGTTGGCCGTAGCAACCGGCCAAGGATTAAATGCGCGTATTTTGCGCTCCAAAACAATTGCAGGATTATTCCAATCTAATTGTGCCTCTGCCTTTTCCAATTTCTTAGCATACGTTTTTCGGCTGTTATCTTGTGGCGTTGCGGGTAAATTTTCAAGTTCATCTATTGTATTCGCTAAAACTTGCGCGCCTAATTCTGCAAGACGATCATGTAAAGTTTGCCCCGTATCATTTGGCAATATATCACAATGTTCTGTTTTCAACATCGGGCCCTTATCAAGGCCGATATCCATTTGCATCAAAGTGATGCCCGTTTCCGTGTCACCTGCCATTAAAGCGCGTTGAATCGGTGCCGCTCCACGCCAGCGTGGTAATAAAGAGGCATGTACATTAATGCAGCCTAAGCGCGGCGTTTTCAAAACAACTTTGGGTAACAATAGCCCATAAGCCACGACAACCATCAAGTCAGCCTGTAACTCTTGTAATTGTGCTTGCGTTTCGGCCTCTTTCAAACTCATTGGCTGATAGATATCAATGCCTGATTCTAAGGCAACTAATTTGACAGGGCTGGCTTGCAATTTACGCCCACGCCCTGCTTTGCGATCCGGTTGCGTATAAACCGCACAAACGGTGTGTTTAGAGTTCAAAAGTGTACGCAAACTGGGCACCGCAAACTCTGGTGTACCAGCAAAAATAATACGTTTTTTGCTCATTAGAATTTATTTATAGTTTATATCAGTAACAGCCTGTCGTTTTGAAGTTTTGCGGTTGTGATTTGACAAAGTGTTTGAAAAAAATAATAGAGGTTCAAAAAAATAATTTCACACCAAGGGGGCGGCAGGTTCGCCCCTACATTGTGTTTGTAGGGGCTGCCCTTGCGTGTTCGCCCTGTGAAACTTCGAGAGGTGAGCATTGAATCATTGATATTATGCCGCTTTACGCTGTTTATTCAGCAATTTTTTACTGATGCGTTGCCGCTTAAGGGATGATAAATAGTCTACAAACAATTTACCTTTGAGATGATCTATTTCATGTTGAATACAAACCGACAAAATCTCGTTAGCCGTTAGCGTAAGGCTTTCTCCCTTTTCATTCAGTGCTTGTACCGTGATACGTTCAGAACGTTCTATCTTCTCAAATATATCGGGTACAGATAAACACCCTTCTTCTGTACGTTGTGTACCCTCAGAGGCTAAGATTTTGGGATTAATGAGACACAAAGGTTGATTTCTCTCTTCTGAGATATCAATCACAATAATCTGTTTATGAATATTGACTTGCGTGGCTGCCAATCCAACGCCCGGCACCTGATACATCGTTTCAAACAGATTAGCAACCAATGATTGTATCGCTTTATCGACTTTTTGGACTGGTTTAGCTTGAGTACGCAGTCTCGGATCAGGAAAGTGTAATATTTTCAGTAAAGCCATGATATATACTATGCAGAAATTCAGTCCGTTATAAGTTCAACCGTTCATACTTATCATGATAACACAAGGGCCAATACGAATGATGTTAAATGGACTCCTCAATAATCAATAGGTTATCAAACCGAGTTCAAAAAGGGTTCATTTTTCACTTTTGACTTCATAATTTGTATTATTGATAACGATTTCAACTCTTAATTCGCATTGAGTTATGACAGGGCTCAAATGTTCGCCCTCAAATCATCCGTTGTACTTTCAATATATTGACAATAAACCCTTAAATCATTATGGCTACAGACAATTTGTTTAAGTACGAAAAAAGGGAGTTGGAGGCATTTGGATTTTCACGTCAAAATTTACGTCACTCTTCAAAATCCCCTAGTGAGCGTTTAATTGAAGAATTGCGTACACAAGGCATTGTTAACGCCAAGGTTTTAGACATCATGCGTACAACGCCTCGGCATTTATTTATTGATGAAGCGTTGTCTAGCCACGCCTATGCTAATTACCCTTTGCCTATTGGATACGGTCAAACTATTTCACAACCTTATATTGTGGCACGTATGACAGAAGCCTTATTAAATCAAGGGAAATTAGATAATGTATTAGAAGTGGGCACCGGTTGTGGTTATCAAACCGCTATTTTGGCCCAATTGGTAGGCAAAGTGTATAGCGTAGAGCGAATTAAAACTTTATCTGATAAAGCCCGTGATCGTTTGAATTTTTTAGGCCTGAATAATGTACAATTACAACATAGTGATGGCCATTGGGGCTGGGCCGAACAGGCCCCCTATCAAGGGATTATCGTCACCGCCGCCCCCCTAAACGTGCCAGAGGCTTTGTTAGAGCAATTGGCGCTAGGCGGGTGTTTAATCATTCCAGTGGGTCAAAAAAATGAACAAATACTCCTTCAAATTATTCGTACTCGTACCCAGTATGAGCAATATTTATTAGGCCCTGTTAATTTTGTCCCTTTACACAAAGGATTAAAATAATTAAGTTTTATTAAGTTTTGTATTCATCGCTTTAGCGATTTCCCGTTTTGATTGATAAATGAACGTCATTTTATTTTCAAGCCACTTTAAAAATTCAAAATCCTAGCATCCCTTAAATGGTTTTACCACCTATCAGTTTCTAAAAAATAGTACAACGGATGACGGGGATAAACTAATAAATCATTGATATTATTGGGTTTATTCGTTTATCGGCCCGTCATCCCTTGTACTCGCTTTTCAATGACTTTTGCGTGAAAAACAAAACTGATAGGTGCTAAGCTTAAATGGTTTATTAAATAGACATCAAGATCAATTTTTTGATACCATTAACTATTTTATACAAAACGGCAAGTGGGCAAGCGATGTGTTGTGAGCATTTAATCAAGGCGCAGCGAGCAGCCCACATTATTTTTTGACATAACGCTATAGACAAACATGAGAAAGCACGAATTCAATTCAGAGGGTGGGCAAGGTGCGCTATTGACTCTGTGGCAAAAACGGGCATTTCAAATATTATTGCTCCTTTGCAGTACCAGCCTATTACTGGTTTTATTTCTGCTGTATGATTATGAACAGAAAAAAAACCATCAGATACAAACGGCTAAAAACGGGGTAAAGCAAGAAACGCAAGCCGCTATACAGCAAGTAGACAAAACACTCAATCTGTTTTTGTCTATAGCGAGTAATATTGCGGCAGATATCAGTACAGGAAAATTACACCGATCTCTGATCAAAGCTCGACTCAAAAAAACGATGGGAAAAACGCCTCTGCTGTTTGGAATTGGCGTCGCCTACATTCCCTACGTTAATGATCCACAAAGTCGACGACTTTCAGCTGATTACATCAATCGCCAAAATTCAGCGGAAATAACGGAACAGCTTGAAAGCTTCACCGTTCCCTGTTTTTATCGTTTTGCAAACCAGCAGTATAACATTCCAAAATGTGTGGTATTCGTAGAATACGCTTTGAAAGATATCACGGCCGGCATAAGCACCCAAAATTTAGGTCAAACGGGTTATAGATTTATCCTTTCCAAGGACGGTGTTTTTATGAACCATCCTATTGAAAAATATGTTAAAAATCGTCAAACCCTATTTAATCTAGCGGAAAATCGGGATGATCAAATATTGAAGCAACTGAGTCAGCACGCTATTAATAGTGATAGCGGCATGATAGAGTATGTCGACAAAGTGACAAAACAATCGGCTTGGCTCCTCTACCAGCCTATTTTGGCAACGGGGTGGCTAATGTGTACCGTCATTTATGAAGACGAGCTATTCGATCAAACCCATTTGACACCGAAACTCATCAGAATCAGTCTCTGGCTCATGATTTTTATGGTCTTTTTTTTCGCGATACTGTTTCAGGCTTACAAAGGAGAAACGCATCGTCTTTGGATCGTAACGGTGATAACGGCTATACTCTTATTAATGGAGATAATCTTTGTTTACTATACAACGACAACCCCATTGGGTAAGCAAGCTGATCGTGTTATCATGCTTGATAAAGCCAGCTTGCATCACTTTCTCGCATCCCATGCTAAAAAACCGTCATTATATCAAACACAAACGATCTACATTCCAACCAAGGTGACAATTGACACCATAGCCTTTTCGAGAAAAGATCAAGTGTCTATCACAGGCCAAATTTGGCAAAAGTACGAGAGTCATCAGGGAATCACTCCTGGTTTCACCTTGCCAGAAGCCACATCATTCAAAATGAATGAAATTTCTCGCGACAAGCAGACAGAGATTCATCACTGGCATTTTGAGGCCACCCTACCTCAAACCATTGATGACTCAAACTACCCTCTTGACAAAAGAGAAATGAATATACTGATACAACATCACCAAGCGGCAGAGCAAAACGTCCAATTGCTACCCGATTTAGAGGATTACAAAGAGATCAATCCCCGTTTGCTACCCGGTATTCAACCCGATTTCGTTTTAGAAGACTGGCACCTAACCCGTAGCTTTTTTAACTACAGAATAGAACAGACTGACAAAGCGGAAAAAGAACAGTCTAACCTGTATTTCACCGTATTGATGCAAAGAGACTTCCTCAAGCCCCTTATCATCAGTATGCTACCAGTGTTAGTCGTCGTTGGATTACTGTTCGCACTCCTATTACTTTTAGGAAAAGTCAACCGCTTTGCCAACGTGATTGCCCCATTAATCGCCTTATTTTTTGGGAACCTCTTTGCACAAATGGCTATCAGGAAAAGCATCATCGTTTCTAGCTTAAGTTACGTTGACTATTATTACATCGTCATGTATTTTTCTATATTAGGCGTTGCTATAAGTTACTTTCTCTTCCATAGCCACAAAGACATGATTATTATCAACTATCAAAAAGGATTAATACCCAAACTACTCTTTTGGCCGCTCATTTTGGGCAGCATATTAAGCATTACAATCTGGACATTTTAACGGATTGTCATTTGGTTTCCCCAAGTACCCCTTTCAGGCAAAAAAAATCGCCTAGGTGGAACCGCAATGGCATTAAGTTAATTTTTTGTAGGGTGGGCAACGTTGTTGCCCACCATCGTCGTACTTTGATAATCGAAAATCGAAAATCAAAAATACCCACCCATTAATTAAAAAGGAGCCACTTCACAATGAATACCACCATCAAAACAGCTTTACTCGTTCTGTTTTGTTTCGTCATGGCGTTAATCATTGTACTCACATTCACCATTCATCATATCACCGAAAGCAGTGATGAAGAGATTAACCAATTCCATCAACAAGAAGTTGAGAGAATAAAACACGCTCTCAAAAACTATGTCGATATGGCATACGCCATAATAGACAGCCATTACAACGATTCTAGGGATAAAAAATTCTTAGAAAAATACTATGGTCGTCGTTTGAACAACATCATTGACGTTGCTGAAACTCTGCTGAAATCCAAAGCAGAAGCCGTTAAAAACGGCGAATTGAAGCTTGAAGATGCCCAAACACAAGCCATGCAGGAAATAAAACAGCTTCGCTATGACAATGGCGACGGCTACGTTTGGATCATCGACACCGCTTTACCGCCCAAAATGATCATGCACCCA
>QNEL01000056.1 GCA_003645185.1 Candidatus Parabeggiatoa sp. nov. 3 | reverse complement strand
CCAAATTCATTTTGCCGTGCTTTTGGAGTGCAAAATTCATTTTGCGGCCGATTTTCGTTCCAAATTCATTTTGCCGTGCTTTTGGAGTGCAAAATTCATTTTGCGGCCGATTTTCGTTCCAAATTCATTTTGCCGTGCTTTTGGAGTGCAAAATTCATTTTGCGGCCGATTTTCGTACAAAATTCATTTTGCGGCCGATTTTCGTTCCAAATTCATTTTGCGGCCGATTTTCGTTCCAAATTCATTTTGCGGCCGATTTTCGTTCCAAATTTATTTTGCCGTGCTTTTGGAGTGCAAAATTCATTTTGCGGCCGATTTTCGTTCCAAATTCATTTTGCTGCCGATTTTCGTACAAAATTCATTTTGCTGCCGATTTTCGTACAAAATTCATTTTGCTGCCGATTTTCGTACAAAATATATATCGACTAAGCAAAAATAGACTAAACCCGTTCAATCTGTGGAAGC
Organism: Candidatus Parabeggiatoa sp. nov. 3; assembly: GCA_003645185.1. GTDB lineage: Bacteria > Pseudomonadota > Gammaproteobacteria > Beggiatoales > Beggiatoaceae > Parabeggiatoa. The sequence continues at coordinate 24,615 of QNEL01000056.1, read as the reverse complement.
ATTGAAAGATAATTCGCAGATGCTCTTGTTGTCTGTGAATGAAACACATTCTAAAGAAGGGCATTCGTGCTTATCTTGGATGATACCCACTTCAATAACCAGTGTTTTCGGTATACCGATAACAAGTGCTGGAAAAGAGACGAATGAGGCTGAGCCAGAAATTGAAACCGAGAATCTTGAGGCCGATAGCCATAATGATTCAGGTGGGTATAGTGATGATGATGCGGGCTTTGATGGCTTGGATCCCAGTGAAGATGACAGTGAGGGTGGTGCTGATGATGATGGTGAATAATGATTATGAAATATCTTTAGTAATAACAATATGTTAAACGGAAAATGAGTGAATCAGGAAAATCTCAAAACTAATAAAACGCTGATGGGCGCTGCAAAATAAATTTGGAACGAAAAGCTCAAGCAAAATAAATTTTGCACTCCAAGCTAACAGCAAACCTAATTTCAAGCAAAATAAATTTTGCACTCCAAGCTAACAGCAAACCTAATTTATTTTTGCGAAGGCGATTGATTGGAGTGCAAAATTGATTTTGCGAAGAACAAGATGCAAAAGGAGAATTTTATGAACGTCGTTATTCCAGGAGAAATTCTATTGTCGGCGCGTTTGTCAGAAAGTGAGTTAAAACAAGAAATTGCGGTTATGCTATTTGAAAAAGACAAATTAACGCTTGGGCAATCGGCACGCTTAGCCGGTATGAATCGATTACAATTTCAACATCTTTTAGCAAGCCGTGCAATTCCCGTTCACTATGATATCGCACAGTTTGAACATGATTTGGCAAGCCTCAACAAATTGGAAGAATATGAGAGTTGTTAGCAATACATCGCCCATTATCAACCTGGCTAATGTGGGTCAACTTGACTTGTTAAACCAGCTTTATGGGGACATTATTATTCCGCAAGCTGTCTTTCACGAAATTACGGTGATGGGTGCGGGTCAAGCTGGGGCTCAAGAAGTCAAAACTTGGTCTTGGTTTTTCACTCACACAGTACAGAATACGACGCTGGTCAATTCTTTGCGCCTTGATCTGGATGCGGGTGAAGCTGAAGCGATTGCCTTAGCCTTAGAACTTAAAGCCGATTTGTTGCTGATGGATGAAAGGCACGGTTGTGCGATGGCACAGCAAATGAATCTTATGTGTAGCGGCATTTTGGGTGTATTGGTTAAAGCTAAACATCAAGGTTTAATTGCATTTGTCAAACCTATACTTGATGACTTAATCAGCACTGCAGGCTTTTGGGTGAATAATGCACTCTACCATCATATTTTGCAAACAGTCAGTGAAGACAAGAGTGCTTAAAGGTTTTTATGCTCAATACACGGATTATTGATAATATTGTCAAGCACAAGTATCGGAAAATGCCGATAAAACCCATTTGGCTCTTCGCGCCACCACGCCCCGGCGATCCCACATTACAATATCTTCAATTACAATATCTTCAGATTCCTCCCCATAGCGCGGAACAAGCACATCATATTCATTCTACGGTTCGGGTTGTCTATACGTTATCGGGAAAGGGAACGAGTGTTGTTGGTATGGAAGGGTTGACGGTTAAGGAAGACTTAACACCGGGCAAGGTGTGTATTTTAGAGCCGATGTGTCCGCATCATTTTGAAACACCTTATGGCGAACCGTTGGTGGTTGTGCCATTGCATGTCTTTTCGGCAACGTCTGGGGTTGAAACGATGCTTCCTATGTTTAATGGGACTTATTTGATGAATCAAGGTAATTGATGCCATAAAGCGGAAGTTTGCTTCTTCCACAGCTGCCAACACGCCAACATCATCGTTTTGAGAGTGTTGTTCTCCTTTTAAGTTTTGAACAGGATTTAACGGATTAAGGAAGGCCAACAGGATTATAGTACAACGAATTACTATGAACTAAAATGCTGTCGGCCCATTTGAATCCTTTTAATTCTGTTTAATATAATCTAACAATTTATTTGGGGAAATATCTTCACCTTCAGGCCAATACAATCCGCCTAATGGATCAATGGCAACTTTTTGAAAATAACGGAACGCTTTCAAACGCCAAAAAGCGTCGCGGCTATTGAGCAAAGGGGTTAAATCTAACTCAAATTTTTCCCCATCCTCCATCGTTAAGTGAAGTCGATAGTTATTATCGTTATTAGCCCAAACCTTGTTCGCCTTTTTCCATGGTGTTTTAAGCGTTGAGTTCATTCCATTTCTCCAGTAATTCGGATTGATTAGCCAAGATAAACTCTTTTATTTTCTTTAACGGCTTGGGTGGCATCTGCCCTGCCATCAATTCACCGTCTTCGAGATTAAAAGAACCGGCATAATCTCCATAAACACCATGACAGTGTGGTGGTGCATGATCATCCATATAGATGTAAATCGAAATTCCAAAGAAAAAAGCAACTCTTGGCATATCGTTTTCTCCTTTTAAGTTTTGAACAGGATTGAAGGAATTGAGGGATGAACAGGATTGCTATGAAGTTTTAAAACAATCCTGTCAATCTTGATCATAAACGCTAAAGACGCTAAAGACGCTAAAGACGCTAAAGATATTTATATATTAAAACTTTTTCAGGTTAAAGTTTAGCTTCGCTGTACTTTTTCAGCTAAAAGCGTGAAATTGCTTTTTTTTGCGTCTTTTGCGTCTTTTGCGTCTTTTGCGTCTTTTGCGTTATCTTTTAATAGAAATCTGAATCTGCCATAGTGTAATAGAAATTAGCATCTAGCCATTGTAAATCTAAGTCGGGGTGAAAGAGTCTGAATACCGGAATCATATAATCTGGGCGTGTTTGCGCTTTGAAACCCAGTGCTTCTATGATGTGGGGAGAGCAAGCGGCGGAAAACCAGGTTTCTATGCTTTTGACACCGCGCCACCGTAATATATCTATCACTTGTTGCCAGAAGGATTGGGCTAAGGTGTCGTCTTCTGGAAACCAAAAGTCAATTAATTTGGCTTGAGGCTTTTCTGGCGCGATAACAACATAGCCTAGCACTTCTGTTGATAAAAAGGGGGCGAAGCCCCATATCCAATACTTTTTATGGGGTATATCAATAAACCGCCAATTCAGAAATCGGGCCGTGCGACAAACGGCAAACTGATATTGAGGGGCCCGTTTTTCCCAGAGTCGATCATAAGCAGTATCGAATTTTTTAATCGGTTGGATGATCCCTAGCGTGTCATGTTGTTGTAGGGCAGGCGGTACGGTATAGCGATAACTGTACCACTCACTGAAGGGTTGATATTGCATCAACAATTTACCCAGACGATAGGGGCGTTGGGATGGAAAACCGTAGAGCATGACGAGTTGATTGGGGCCAGTCCATTCGTCTAAAAAGGCTTCAAAGTTTTGCACGAAGACACCGCGCCGGCCTTCTGTGAATGTGCGATAGCGGGAGGTACTAAAAACATCTCGAATGGAGCCGATACTGGTGGTTTGCCCTGCCCAGATGGCCGTATGTACGCTGCTGGCATAGTGGGCTGCTAAATCACCATTTTCGGATACGGCTAACATGATACGGGAACCGTCTGGATTGTGTGTGTAAATCCAATGCCAAATGTCTAGATTACGATAAGCCGGAAAAACTTGGGCAAAGCTCGTTTGAATGGCATATTCATCGCCAGCTTGGTAGGGGCGAAAGCTGAATGTCGGTTTGTTATGTGTTGTCGGTTGAGAATCGCTTGTGCTGCTCGTGCGTGTACAGGGTATTGTGACTTCGGCTGATTTTTTAGCAAAACTTAATAAGAAATAGCCGTAGTGACTGTCACGATATTTTTGTTGCTTGTCTTGTAAAGCCGTTAATAAGCCTTCTAATCTATCTTGATTTAAATCTAAGTCAATCAGTAAAGTGGTACGATGCTTTTCTATTGCCCTTATGAAATAGTCAAGGGTAGGGGCAGTTTGTGTGGATAAGTCGATTTGTTCTGTTAAACGAAAACCACAGCGTTGTGCTTGTATGTGCAAGTCTGTGAGTAGGGGTAAAGTTTTAGCCGTCGGTTTTAAACTCATTTCATCCGCTATGAGTACGATCCCTTCTTTTGCCAGCAATCGGTAGGCTTTATTAAAAAGTATTGGGGGGGATATGTATTGTGCGTTTTCTTGCAATAAAATCACATCATATCTTTCAGGTGGAGCGGCAAATTCTTCAAAATGTACACATTCTAAGGCGACTTGCTCCTGAAAAGATTGTTTTGCAAGGTGAATTTCCTTAGCATTGGGGGTGATGGCGGTTATGCTATAACCCCGCCCTGCAATCTGTCGTGCTGTGTTGCCTAATCCGAATCCGATTTCTAAAATCTTGCGAGGAGGAGCGGGCAAATGGGTTAACAAGAAATCGGTGGCACGTTGCTGGGTGGCCGATAGTGACACCTCTGTCTCCCCTTCTTGAAATAATCCATAGTGTAAATCATCTACATGGCCTTCTTCTAGGTACAGGCTGTGTGCGTAAACGTTTAATGGAAATTGTAAGGCTTTGTATAGACTAGACATTTTTGATTTTTGTAGAACCTCAAAAGGGCGAACACGCAGATTCGCCCCTACGAATGAATGCAATGTAGGGGCGAACCTGCGTGTTCGCCCAGAAATTAATTATTTTTCATTACCCAGATGTTAAACGTGTAAAATCCGTGTTTGGTGCGCTTTCACGTCGTAACGCGGCATATAACGTTCGGTTAAAAATTCTCCCCATTTTTCTTGCATGACGTTAATTTCTTTTTGCGATAGGGCTTGTTTTTCTGGGCTGTCATGGCTGCCATAAGTGGCTTTTTCATGGTGAATGAGTTCTACATCGGTGGCTTGAACAATTCTCAATCCTTGGCTACGCAGCCCTAAACAATAATCAACATCATTGTAATATACGGTTAATTGTTCATCAAATCCGCCGATTTGTTCCCAGTGACTACGCCGAGTGAGTAAGCACGCGCCGGTTACGGCTGAAACGTTGCGTGTGACACGCAGTGGTTTTTTCTCTCCCCATTCATCGATATTACGTGCTATCCATTCTGGGTGCGTTTCAATGCCATTGTGTTGCAATTGTCTATTGGGATAAAACAGGGTGCCACCGACGGCACCAACACCTTCTAAATAGATATAGCGAGACAGGTTGCGTAACCAAGCGGCGTGGGTGATTTCAACATCATCGTTTAAAAACAGTAATAGCGGATGCTTTCCGGCGACAACGCCTTGGTTGTTCAGGGTTGACCAATTAAATTCTTCATCATTAACCTGGATTTTAATCTGTGGTTGGGATTTTAAGGTTTCAAGATATTCCCGTATTGGTTCAATACACAGGTTCGCTACGATGATGATATTGAATTGAGGGTAGTCGGTTTGTTGCAATAATCCACTGATACAGGTTTTCAGGCCGTTGAGATTGCTATGGGTTGGGACGATGATGTCGATGGGTTCTAAAGGGCTATCCCAGTGGCAAATACAACCGGCCGCTTTAGGGTTTGCCTTGATTGAAACGTTTTCTAAACCGCGTGCTTCTAGGTGATTTTTCAAGGCGGCCATGGCGGCTTTGAATGTCCAGCTTTTACTGTTGGTTTTGTAAGCCAGTGAACCTTCTGTCGCTCGCCAATCGTAAAGGGGTTCCGCGACATGACACACTTGTTCTTCTGTTATGCCTAGCCTGAGCAATTCCAATAATAAATCCCAATCTTGCCCGCCATCAAACTCTGGCCGAAATCCGCCTCCGAGTTGATTTAAGGTTTCTCGTTTTACCACGGTTAAGTGGTTGATATGGTTAAGATGTAATAAGGTTTCTGGTGCCCAATCTGTTTTATGATAGGTGTGCATCAGTTGCCCACTGTGATCGATCATACGGCTGTCGGTGTAGAGCAGGGTATAATCGTGTTGTTGCAGTTTGAGGCCAAGCGTCAGTAGGGCTTCTGTGTGCAATCTGTCGTCATGATCCAGAAAGGCGATATAGGGTGCTGTTGCCATTTTGATGGCATCATTGCTGGCCGCGACAATGCCGCCGCGTGTTTCACGGCGCTGATAGCGTAAACGTTCTGCTATAACGGGATCATGTTGTAGGGCTTGCAAGATTTGCTGGGTTTCCTCTCGATCAGAGGCATCATCTACGAGGCACAATTCCCAACCGCTATAGGCTTGATTCCGTACTGAGAGCAGGGTTTGGCTGAGCAAAGTGGGATCGGTGTTATAAACGGGTAAAACAATTGAAAATAAGGTTTGTTGGGGTAAGGCTCGCCCGATGAGTTGTGCGATAGCTTGTCTGCCAGCGACTTCTAGCCCCATATCGCTACAAGCTTGAACAATTAATTGCTCGACACCTTGATATTGAGCCACTTGTTGGTTAAGTCGTTGTATTTGAGCTTGCTGCTGTTTGTTTTGTTCTGTAAATCGTTGGCTTAACTGGCTATGTTGCGTGCTTAAGTCGTTGACGATTTCGGCGATTTGTTCAAAATGACTGACTTCAATCTGTTTGAGTAGTTTGGCAATAATGCGCTGTCGCTGAGCCAGATAACCTTTGTCTTCATGGATTTCTGAGTAGGAGGGATTCTCGGTATTGCTGAAAATACGATATTCACAGGTGATATCATCCAGATGGGTAAAGGTGAAATGAGAAAAGCTTAGACGAGTGAGCAATTCCCAGTCTTCATAAGCGTCAAGTGTTTCGTCAAACTGGTGGGCATGAAAGACGGCGGCCCGAAACAGTAAGGCATGAAGGGGAATGAAATTCCCGATCAGTAAACGGCCTTGATTCCAGGGGTGATTCATCACTTCAATGACTTTGTTAATCTTGATTCGGTTATGAATCTTCTTCTGGCAAGCGACGGTTTTGCATCCACTGTAGACGATGTCGGTTTGAGGATGGCCATGGATTTCGGCCAATAGGGAAGACAAGTGTTGTGGGTATAAGATATCGTCTTGATCGAGAAAGGCGATATATTCGCCACGCGCATGGCGTAAGCCTTCATTTAGATTGAAAGTCCGTGACTGTTTGCCCGCTATCAAGCGGATATCTAAAACTTCAAAGTCTTTCAGCGAAGGGGATTGATCATCAAACCAGACTAAAATGACTTCAAATTGTTCATACGCTTGCTCAATCAGACTGTTTAAGGCATGTTGAAGATAGTCGATATCATTAGCACGTATAATGACTGAAATCAGGGGGCGGCTTTCAAAAAAGTGTTGGTAAGTGCCATCCCATTCGTAGAGTAGAAAGGCTTCTGCACCGGCCGTATTGGCATGAAGGCCGCGTAAACGCGCTAAAGTTTGTACATGGTTGACATAATCAAATTCTTTGAGTTGTGATGCGTAGGTTTGTGCGGCAAGTAACTTGGTTCCAAATTCTGCTGTGATATCAACAACATGATTGACAACTGGTAGCGGTTGTCGGGTTTCATAAAACAATATTTGCCCTTGCCATAGCCCTTCGAGGGCGTTTAAAAAGCCGCGTGTGACGCGCAGATGATCTGCCTGTGATTCTTGTGGATGGGGCAGTAATATGTGAGTCGGTTGAATCTCTTGAACCACGCGCCGATAGTCTTGTTGAATATTGCCGCTGAGGGGTATTGCACTATCGGGATAATCCCAAAATTGAACATTGTCTATGCCTAAATGCGCTAATCCAGTTAGGCAGTCTTGTTGAGAGATTTTCGGATTTTCGCTAATGACAACGACATGGATTGATGCTGTGCCTTGTTTGGCGAGCGAACCCGCACATCCTAAAATATCCTCAGGGTGGGGGGCGAAAACTAAGAAGGTTTGTTTTGTCATAAATAGTACAGCGGATTAACGGAATAAACGGATTTTTGTAGTGGGAAGCTCGATGTTAAAGATAGAACGCTGATTAAACTGATGATCATGATTAACACTGATTAAAAAAATCAGCGAAAATCATGACAATCATGACAATCAGCGTTCTATCAAAAATCAGCGAAAATCATGACAATCATGATAATCAGCGTTCTATCACATTACCCACATTGGATTGACAATTTTTGATTAAGCGATATCAAGTTATTATAAAACGATTTCTGATTCCCATCACTATCAATGATGCCATTTTCTTGGTAGGTTTGATAGAGATAAAAATCACTGAGCAAAATAGGCGTGCCCCTATTTTCTATTTTTAATGCGTATCCTACATCACAAGTTATCTGATCTAAATGAATAGCTTGCCATGTCTCACTGTCACAAGAAATGGTTTCTTCAAAGATGGCTTGTTGTTTATCATCAAGCATCAAAACGCGAATGCTGCTTTTCTCTTGAATATCATTGTCTCCCTTTTTCACTTTGAAATCTAGTTTAAAAGGTTTTTCCTTAACGATTTTGATGCTACTGATGTTATTCGTAATCGTCTGACTGAGTGTGCCAGTTGAATTTAACAAAACCGCTTTCTTTTGAGACGCTGCATCAAAGCTGATTTCACCATTGTCTATTGCCCAACTGGGATAGTTTCTTTCAAAAATCCCATTCCTAATAAGGTTAATTGGCACGTCGCGCAATGTCCATAAGCTATATCCAATCGTGTTATGTTGGATAATCAAGGCTGCTTCTGATAAAAAGTGGGGTAATTCTGCTGGCAGAATCCGAGTGTTTTGCTCAAAACCGGGGGTATTGTCAATGAAATTGAATTGATCAATAAACAGGGCATTCTTGGTATTGGCGCGAAGCCAATTAAAAAAACGCAACATGCGATTTAAAGCCTGCACAGCAGAGCTTGGATGCCCATCATTAGGGGCACCCCACGCTGGCGTATAATACACCATAGTCAGTGGAATATCTGAATTGACATCAAAAGTGCGGGTATGACAAATATGTGATCGCCCTTGCGCATCACAATCCACTCTCACTTCTAGCGTTAAGCGGGGAAAATGGGCTTTTGATTCCTTAACGATTTTGTCAATCAGCAAGCGATCCCAAAATTCACAGAATAAATGCGTTGTATTCGCTTTAACTGCTGGAATCGGCACTTCACTATAGGCCGTAAACGTTTGTCTATAACGCGCCGAAAGCGCTTCGAGTGTGTAGTGTTGCGCTAAATAGTTTTGATAACCTGTACGTTCGGCATACAATAATCGTTCTTCTTCAGTGCCTTGAGTAATGAGAATCAGGGCGAAATCTTCCCAAGAGAGAAAACCGCCTAAGACGTTGCTATAAGATTTTGCAATCGCCCATAAACGATCTAAATAGTCGAGCCAAGCTTTCCACATAACGGCATCGTTACCGACAACACAAGCGCGTCGAAATCCATCCGGTTCACTATCTGGCCCATGATCAACCGTATAACCCAGTCGCAAAATGATTTGTAATCCCTGCTCTTGCACTTTTCTCAGCAGTTGTTCAAACAAACTGAAATACTCTTCATAATAAGTGATGGGATCAACATGGGTTTGAAAACCAACCCAAGGTACTAAAATGATGACGGTATTGAAACCCTGCGATTTAATGAAGTCGAGTTCTTCCTCTATCTGGTTGATATTTAAATAACTCCAAAAATTGCCGGCCCAACCTTGCCCCATTAAATGCGTCGCTTTGATTTTCTGTTCAGGAATACGAAACGTGTTGACGGCCTGATTTTTAGCTTCTTTCTCCCTTGCAACCTCCTGTAATCTAAAAGCGGCTACATCAACCGATGAATGTGGCAATGGGGGTAAGTGAGTAGCTAAAACAGCCTGCCATTTTTCTTGAAATTTTTTGCGATTGACAGCCTGAAAGGCTTTATAACCGCTGTTGATATCGGTGCCGGCCGTCTTGCCTTCATGATGTATGACTTCTGAATTGTGACAATATAAAACTTGATAACCGGCTTGACGTGCCGCAAAACATAAATCAGTATCCTCATAATAAGCGGGGGCATAGCGTAAATCAAATCCTAGTTGTGCCCATAACGATTTTCTAATCATCAAACTCGCGCCTGAACAATAATCAACGATTCTGTCTTGATTAAACTGAGGCAATAGCGGATTTTGTGATCGTCCATAATTATAACCACTGGCATCATTGAAAATAATCCCACCCGCTTCTTGCAAACGCCCATCAGGATAAATCAATTTGGAACCCGTGATGCCAATCGTTTGATCGCTATCCATTGCTTTCAAGCTATTTGACAACCAGCCCGGCATGACTTGCGTATCATTATTTAAAAAGAGAATAAATTCGCCTCTCGCCACTTCAGCGCCTTGCCGACAAGCGTGTACAAATCCTTGATTTTCTTCATTATTCAGAATTGTAAACGCGCCTTGCAGTTGTGCCAACAACTCAGCGGTTTCATCGGTGGAAGCATTATTAATGATAATGACTTCTTTACTGATCGTCTGATCGCAAGCTTGTAGCGTCAATAAACAATTATAAGTATATAAGGCTTGATTAAAAACGGGTATCACAATACTGACACGCGGTGAAGGCATATTTGGCAGCATAATCGGTAAGGTGACAGTGCTAACCCATTTAGGCAAGATTAATTCTGTTTTCGGTAAAGGCTTTTCAGAGAAATCGGGAATGGGGGCAGCGGGGAGCAGGTTGTGTGCGACTAATAATTGGCGTAGCTTTTCGTATACTGCCGTTTCGCCATAGTGTTGTTCTATATAATCTTGGCCTTGATGAGACAGTTTTTCCCATAACGCCGAATCGGTGTACAAACGACAAACGGCTTCAGCAAAGCTATCGGGATCATCGGCTATCAAGACGGTTTCACCGTCAATCAATCCCATGCCTTCCGCACCAATACTGGTAGTGACAACGGGCAATCCCAAAGACAAGGCTTGACCGATTTTACCTTTCATGCCAGCCCCATAACGTAAGGGAGAAACAAAGACACGGCGTTGTGCAAATTCCGGTTCGACTTGATCAACCCAGCCAACGATTTTAACGTGTGAACTCGCCAAATCTTTCACAGGCGTTGTCATATAACTGCCTACCACATAGAAGTTGATATCGGGCAAGGTACTATGGATTTTAGGCAACACCGTTTCGGCAAAATAACACACCGCATCTTCATTGGGTTTATGACGATAATGACCGATAAAAACTAAGCCTTCTCGTTCTGTAAAAGGCGTATCAGGTAATGAATGTCGCTGATGAATATTAGGGATGACTGAAAAGGGCAATTGTGATAGCTCTTCTTGCAAATGTTGTCCATCTTCAGGTGTCACCGTAATCACCCGATCAGCTAATTGACAATTAGACAATTCTTTGCGTTTTGTATTCATCGCCCGTTCAGCCATACTGGGATTATCTTCTATTTCAGCACGGCGTTGCTCACGGATATAATGAATATCAATCGTGTCATAAAAAATCTGAGTGTCGGGATTCAATAAACGCAAAAGCGGAATATAACGATGAGCAATATGAACGCGACACAGCCAAGCCAAAGTAAATTGGCGAGAAGTTAAAAGCGCATTGATATTACCTTTAAAGACATCAACACCTAATGCTTCAAGCGCATAGCGATATTTAAAATGAACAATATATCTATCATGGTGAAAAAAGGTGAGTTGATAACCCATTTTCACCAGCATTTTGATCAAGCTTAATAGGCGTAATGAACCAGAATCTTGATCATAAGTGGGCAAAGTGGCGTCAATGATCAAGATAGTAGGCGATTTTTGATTTATGGTGTTTATCATAACGACAAGGATTGGGTATGAAAAGATTATAATAAACGCGCTTTGACGCGCTTTGACGCGCTTTGGCGCTATTTTGTTGTCTCTTGCGTCTCTTGCGTCTTTTGCGTTATTTTTCCTTTATGTATGAGAAAGCGGTGCGATACGATTAAGACGTTGATGAAAACGAGATTCCGCCCAATCACGACGCATCAGAGCAAAACGGTGCAAATCAACACGCTGTTGCTCATCAACTAAAATCTCTTCCTTCAAACAGCCCTCATGTTGAAACCCATAACGCTGCATGATTTTAAGAGGCTGCTCATTATCAGGGCTGACATAAAAAATCAGTTTATGCAAATCAAAATGCTCAAAACTGAGCGATATCCCAGCATGAACTGCTTCCCCGAGAGCATGAGTACCATGCCCATACACAAAACCGGCAGAAAACTCCGCTTTTTTATTAAACCGATCAATACCCGCTAAACCGATCATACCGATAGCGATTTGCGTTTTTTTATGGATAACCAATCCTTCAATTTCTAACAGAGGCTGAACTTCAGCTTGCAAGGTTAAATAGGAAAACAATTGCACCGGCGTGGTACACAATCGTTTCAGATAAGGTTTATAGGGTAAAAAGACAGGATTTTGTAACCAGCTATGATAAAGCGGCGCGTCAAGTGCTGGGGAAAGGGAACGAATCAGGATATGTTTGCCCGTAAAAAAAGGCGGAGGAAGGGTAGGCGTAGTCAAAGTAGACAGTCATCAGTTAAAAATAGAGTACAACGACACAGAAATAAACGAATAACCTAAGTAGCGTTATGGAACAATCCAAAAAACAGAGGGCAACCACAAGGGATTGCCCCTACCAATAATATCAATGGTATGTAAGGGCAAGCCTTGTGCTTGCCCTAATCTATCCACTTGTGGCATGGATAAATTGTATCAAGGTTGTATTAATAAGCCTCAGCTACGCCACCACCGTAAGCACCGCCGCTGCCACCGGCATCACCACCGTAAGCATCACCGCCGCTACCAGTATCTGTGCCACCTGCTCCTGGCCCGTAAGTCTCACCACCTGGATCCGTGCCACCTGCCCCGTAAGGCCCTTCACCACCGGTACCCTCATTACCATACGAGTCACCAGCACAACCCTCAGGCCCGCGTGTAATGGTATCCATTTCTGAAAACACAAATTCGTCGAAATTATCACCCCTCAGAATGAAAACCTGGAGATTAAATTCGCCTGGATAGCCCATTGATGGCACGTCAATGTTCACCGATCCGGGTTCATCGCCCAAAGTGTACTTCGCATATTCAAAATCAGGTGCAAGAATCTCTTCAAAATCAAAAATAAAACCATCGAACACCATGAAATTGGCAACGATCTTAAGGCCTTTCGGGCCAATCTTCAAATCGGGCATCCCTTCGCCGTAGTCAGCAGTATCTTCAGAAGCAAAAATGAATACCGCGTCTCCGTTCTGAACATCGGGTAGTGAGAGGTTGAGTTCATCAGGGGCTTGCGTATCACACATGACACCACCTCCAGCAGCCGGCATGTGCATACCGGGGCCAGGTTGATGCATAGGCATCAAATGTCCATCAGCCAAAATAGCCGGGGCATAGAAAGGCAGTGTAGCAGCCTTACCAGTGAGTAAAAATGAGGCAAATTTCTTTTTCATAAGCAATGTTAAACCGCGCTTTTTTGCCCATTGTAGTTGGGCAGCGCGTGTCCTCCGATTGAATTGTTTATAATTAATGGAACAAAGTGGACAGTTCAAAATCATTGAACCGCCACACCGAAAAAATGTAGCTATTCTACAAATGAATGACGTTTTCCACAAGAGCGCCCTGTCAGTTATCAGTTATCAGTTATCAGTTATCAGATGAATCATAGGGCGAACACATAGGTTCGCCCCTACGAGCCTACATGTAGGGGCGAACCTGCGTGTTCGCCCTTTTGAATTTTGCCGTTTAATTAATCCGAAAAATATCTAATTATCAGAATTGAATACAATGCACTCTGTGAAAAATGTAGCCTTAAAACATATAGTAGTGAATTTATCAAATAAGCATAGCACTTTCAATTTTAAAATCAAATTAATCTGCTAATAACTGATAATTGATAACTGACAACTGATAACTGACAACTGATAACTGTTATTGACGAAGTAATTTAATTAATATATCCAGCAAATATTGCTGTTCAAATCCGTCAATTTGTTCAAATTCATTAATCACAGCTACCACATCAAGATATTCTATAGCCTTCGCAATCGGATCGGCAAATGTCTGCTCAATGGCCTCAACTAAGGCCTCCACCGTTGTGGGTTGAATGATATCACTATGCGCGTCATCTACACAATCCAAATAAGTCACTTGTATTGAAGCATCCATGCCTAAATTGTCCAAAGACAAATTATTGAGTAAAGGCGGATAGCGCATCGCTTGCTCTAAAGCATCCGCATAACGTGTCGCACATCTAAACGTTTCCAAAGCCAATTTGTCAAGTTGTTCGTAGTAGCCCAATGCCTTTGCCAAATCGTCAGCCAAAGTGGGTTCACGGTGGACAATTTGCCACAAACGCCAAGTCTCATTGATTTCACAAGCAATCGCCACACAGCGATTTTCGGACAAAATCGGACTGCATTGCAAATGCATACGCATGTTTGCACGTAAGGCATCGCGTGCTTGTTCGGCATCAGTATACAACCAATGCGATTTAGAAAAACAATGCCAATCATTTTTAGCATTGATAACCCATGTACCATCCGCTTGTAAACGAGGCCTTAAAGCGTATTTCAAAAGTTCATCTAAAATATCACTTCCAGCAAAAGAGGGCCAAATCCACTGTGCAGAGGTTTCTTCATCAGGAAACTCAGGCAAATGTTTAGCACACAGTACATGGGTGTTTTTTTGAGACATATTAAAATTCCCCCCAACCTCCTTTTTTAAAAATATTTATAATTTTAGGGCGAACACGCAGGTTTAGGGCAAACACGCAGGTTTGCCCCTACATTCTGCCCGTAGGGGCGAACCTGCGTGTTCGCCCTTTGTTCGCCCTTTTGAAATTCACCTTGCTAACCAAATCAAACTCGCCATGCGTCCTGTTACTTTATCACGTCGATAAGAATAAAAACGTTTTGCATCGCTATAAGTACAAAAATCGCCACCATAAACCGCAGTGACACCTTCATGCGCTAAACGTTGACGGGCCAATAAATATAAATCAGCTAACCAATGGCCTTCACGATTGGATTTAAAAGCCTCAGCCGCTTCAGGCAAAAAATCTATAAAAGCCTCGCGCACTTCATCACCCACTTCAAAAGCGTCAGGGCCAATCGCAGGGCCTAACCACACTAAAATATCTTGAGCCGGTAAATCTAAAGTTTGCAACGTTGTTTCTAAAACACCGCTCGCTAATCCACGCCAACCAGCATGAGCCGCCGCAACGCGAGTACCAGCCCGATCACAAAATAAAACGGGTAAACAATCAGCCGTCATCACAACACAAACTTGTTCAAGCTCAGTCGCATAAACCGCATCGGCCATACAATCGCGATGCTGAGCATTCGCGCTAACCGTTTGAATACCATGAACTTGTTTAAGCCAAACCGGTTCACTGGGCAATTCAAGGGTTTCAACAAGCGCAGCACGATTAGCCGCAACCGCATCAGGATCATCGCCCACATGATCCGCCAAATTAAAACCCTCAAAAGGAGGTTGACTGTAGCCACCCTCACGAGTCGTCGTATAAGCCTTCACTACAGAAGGTGCCGGCCAATTTGGGATAACCATTTTAAACTTATGTTCTGTGTGAATTGTGAATTGAAGATCAACAAATTGATATTGAACTGATTAATCTTAATCAGCGTCAATCATGACAATCAGTCGGCCATCAGCGTTCTATCACGTTTTTAGATTTGTCCAAAGCCTCATTTTTTGTTTATACTTAGCGCGGCAACAAATTAAACTTTTTCATGTTGCCCATTGCAAAATAAATTTTGAGACGAAAATTGGGCCATTGCAAAATAAATTTTGAAACGAAAATCGGGCAAAAGCAAAATAAATTATTTTGCGAGCTTTTCGTTCCAAATTTATTTAAATTATTATTTTCTCACGCAAAGCCGCTAAGACGCTAAGCCTGAGATTAAAAAATCCTTATAAATTTAAATGATTTTCTAAAAATATTTATATATCTCATCACTTTTAAAAAAAGAAGATACCGAACCAAAATGCCGAAGCAAAATAACATGCATTCCAATGGGGCCGAAGCAAAATAACATGCATTCCAATGGGGCCAACGCAGATTGATAATGACCTTTTTTTAGAAATACGCCCCCTTTTTATTGTCAATTATAAAATTTATGACTCAAAACGAAACGCAGCGTCAACAACTGGGAAAATCTAAACGTTGGGTGATCAAAATAGGTAGCGCCTTGCTCACTAATGAAGGGCGCGGTTTAGACAAAATGGCTATTCAAAACTGGGTAGCGCAAATGGCTCAACTGCATCAACGCGATATTGAATTAGTCTTAGTGTCATCAGGTTCGATAGTTGAAGGCATGAGCCGTTTGAACTGGACACAACGCCCTACTGCGCTCTATCAATTGCAAGCCGCTGCGGCCGTCGGACAAATGGGCATGGTGCAAACTTATGAATCCTTTTTTCAAGAACATGCCATACACACCGCACAAATTTTGTTAACCCATGATGATTTAGTGAATCGACAACGCTATCTCAATGCCCGTAGCACTTTACACACCCTTATGAACTTAAAGGTTGTGCCCGTTGTCAATGAAAACGATACCGTCACAACAGACGAACTTCGCGGAGATAATGATACTTTGGCCGGTTTGGTGGCTAATTTAATAGAAGCAGATTTGCTCGTCATCTTGACGGATCAACAAGGTTTATATGAACACGATCCCCGTCTCGATCCAACAGCCCGTTTAATTGAAGAAGGTTATGCCGACGATCCACGCTTAGAAGTCATGGCCGGAGATACTCGCGGCCATCTTGGGCGAGGGGGTATGTTGACCAAACTTCGTTCAGCCACTTTAGCCGCTCGCTCTGGCACCGCAACCTTGATTGCTTCTGGTAGAATGACGGACGTATTATTACAGATTACGGCTGGTGAAAACATAGGCACTTTATTGCAACCCGCTCAAGCCCCCCTTGCAGCACGTAAACAATGGTTAGCCTCACACCTCAGAATGTCTGGTCGCTTGTATTTAGATCAAGGCGCTGTCAAAGCATTACGTGAGAGAGGTAAAAGTCTTTTAGCCATTGGTGTAACCCATAGCGAAGGTGATTATGCACGAGGAGATATGGTTGTTTGTATCTGCCCTGATGGACAAGAAATAGCGCGAGGTTTAGTGAATTATAATGCCGAAGACGCGAATCACATATTAGGCCATAGCAGCGAACAAATTGAAAAAATACTGGGTTATGTTGACGAACCAGAATTAATTCATCGGGATAATTTAGTGCTAGTATAGGTATACGCAATAACTCGTAGGGTGGGTAAGCGGGCGACATTGAACTCAAGATATGCCTAGATTTCACCGCCCGCTTGCCCACCATCCTTGTTCCTAAAAATAGGCAAACCTTTAAACCATTAATATTATGAAAATCAATAGGCAACAAAAATACAAAGCCTGCCCCCTACAAATCATTTAAATTAAGGGGCAGGCAACAAAAACACTTACCCACCCTACAAATCTTATTTAAAGAAATAATATTGGATTCCGTGGCGACAGCGATATCACCCCCCATTACCAAAAAATTCATAATAATCCTGCAACTTCTTTTTCGACTCTTCAAGCCAAGTCATCGCTTCTTCTTGCTTATACACATCATCGGGTTTCCAATAGCGTGTTTGTATGCGATAAGGGCGCAAGCCATTTTCCGGTTCCTGTGCCTCACAAAACAGATCAGTAATCGCAGGCTTATGAATCCATGAATCACCTAAATTGCTCTCAAGGGCAAGATACCAAAGCGCAAATTGCTTGATGCGTTCCTCATCAAAATACCCAATGGGATTCACACGTTCGAGGAATTTTTGAAGGGGTTTACTTTTTAAATACCGATAATAATCAACCACATAAAGGCTTTCAGACAAAAACAGCGGAGTACCGTGTAACACTAACCCTTTTTTTCTGAGCGTATTGCCCGTTTGAACAATCTCCAATCCAACACTACCCGGTTCAGCCTCCAAAACAGCATCTTCTACATTTTCTTCTGCTGAAACTACCTTCAGATTTGGATAAGCCGTCTTAACCATACCAGCATATCGCCCTTTCACAAAAACTCGTCGGCCATGTTCCGATAAATGCGCTAAAAAATCACGCGGATAATTGAAGCTTTGCTCAGAAGCATTGGAATTGGATTTAACGGCTTTCGGTTTAGAAATCAAGAAAAAACCAACCATATCTTGGACTTCTTGTTTTAAAACAGAATTATAGCGCGTTAATTGAGCCGAACCTGCGATGCGTATTGGTGTCGGCTTGTTTGGATCAATCTGATAATTATACATTCCCCACTTAGTGACTTTGGTTGGATCATGCAAATAATACTGCGTCGTCGTCAACAATTCATCCAAGCCCACTATCGCACAATCCACTTCATTGAGGCTAATAAGAGACGAACCATTATGCGGTTCCTCGCCTTCTATTCGCGTACACACATCATCTATTATCCAATCGTATCCTAAAAAACCGACACGATAAGGCCGATTTTTGCGTTTACGATCCACAAACAAGCCAAAGCAAGGCACTTGCTCCATAGCATATTGGAGAAATTGAGCCGCTTCGACGAAATCAACCTGGCTGGCCGATTTACTTTTTTTAGAAACCGCTATAATTTGATCGATTTGGTTTGCACTCACACCAAAGGTTTTCAACTTATTGAGAAAATTTTCAAATGTTCTACCTGTTCTTGGAATAGCACAAATGACTTCAAAATTTTGAGATGCCATAATCTGTTTTTTGCTTAAAATGGGGAATGGGTGTGATTCGTAGGGTGGGTAAGCGGGCCGCCATGATGTCAAAAAAACCACAAATCTTCTTGCCCGCTTGCCCACCTTCAACACGACAATATTGCTGGTATATTAGGGGAATGGTGGTGGGGTGTTAAATCTAAATACAGTTCTTGGTTTATTTTTCACCCTATTTTTATTCCCTAAAGAGAGATGGTGGGCAAGCGGGCGGTGAGATAAAAGTTTATTATTGAGCTCATTGTCGCTAAGCGATCCCACCCTACAAATCTGGGGTGAAAAAAAAGTCATCCCGTTCCTGAAATTTAACACACCAGAATGGTGGGCAACAAAAACCCGTTACCCACCCTACACAAAATTACAGCCGCTTCTGAACTTCCTGAACCAAATCAGTGATAGCACATTCAATTTGTTCGCCGATTACCAAATCCTTGATTTGTACCGCATTTCTTAAAAATTCATCTTCACCCGCAATAATGGCGAGTTTAAAACCTTTCTTATTCGCATACTTCAGCTGATTACCAAGACGGGCTTTTTCAAGATAAACCTCAGTCGCAATACCCGCATTACGCAGTTCAGTGCCGAGACGCAAATAATCGCCAGTACGATTCTCATCCATTGCCGTCACCAATACCGGTGCCACCGTTGCCGCCCCCACCTTGAGTAAGCCATCTGCCATTAATTGCTGCACTAATCGGGTTACGCCAATAGAAATACCCACCCCGGGTAGCTTATCATCCGTAAACAAACTGGCGAGCTCATCATATCGGCCACCTGAACAAATACTCCCCAAATTCGGATGATCCACCAGAATGGTTTCATAAACCGTACCCGTATAATAATCCAGTCCACGGGCAATCCTGAGATCGATTTGAAAAAACGCTTCAGGCAAACCCAAAGCACGAATACCGTCAATAACAACACTTAATTCCTTAACCCCTTCCGAAAATTGCGCGTTGATTTCAGTCATGCTCGTTAATTGAGACAGCATCTCATCCGTATTGAGTTCAGTTCCCAAAGAACCCAAAAAAGCCATCATCTTTTGGGCCGTCGCTTCTTCCAAACCCATACCCATCAATTCGTGAACCACTTTCTCAGTCCCGATTTTTTCCAGTTTATCAATGACGCGCATCACCTCAGTCATCAGCGTCATCGGGATATCTAAGGATTGAAAATAACCCTGAAGAATCTTACGATTATTGATTCTAATCACAAACGGGCCAATTTTCATCTCACGAAAAATTTGATAAATAATACTCGGAATTTCGGCATCCGTTAACAGACTCAGAGAATTGCGTCCAATGACATCAATATCACATTGATAAAATTCACGAGAACGCCCAGCTTGTGCTCGCTCACCACGCCACACTTTTTGAATCTGGTAACGACGAAAAGGGAAAGTCAGCATATTTTTATGCTGCGCCACATAACGCGCCAATGGCACGGTTAAATCAAAATGAAGGGCTAAATCCGTATTGGGATCTTCCCCCTTTTCGGCCGCTAAACGAGAAAGGGTATAAATTTCTTTCTCATTGCCCCCTTTTGAAATCAAGACTTCCTTTCGCTCCACGGCCGGCGTTTCAATAGGC
Source organism: Candidatus Parabeggiatoa sp. nov. 3 (assembly GCA_003645185.1). GTDB lineage: Bacteria > Pseudomonadota > Gammaproteobacteria > Beggiatoales > Beggiatoaceae > Parabeggiatoa. Next base: position 4,465 of record QNEL01000056.1, on the reverse strand, counting down.
GAAAATCCGTAACGTTCAAAACCATCACGAATAATATCCATCACCTGAGCAAACACAATTTGCTCAGAGGGTAAAAACTCAGGAAAACCACTAATCGGTATTTGTTTTGTTTTAGTCATTATTGATTCTTTACTCTTGAGAGATTGCCTTTATGAATAAATCCATACTTGTAATGTGGGTAACTGGTTTTTGTTGCCCACCATTCTTGTAGGGTGGGTAACGTGTTTTTGTTGCCCACCATTCTACCAAAAAAAGGTGAATTTTAAATTAAAATAGCAGTTCGCGTCAATCAATGATTTTTCTTAATTGCTCAAGTCAGGTGGTGGTGACTAACCTTTCACATTTAGCTTCGCGCACCGAAGGCTCACGCTAAAGTTTTTAAGCAAATGTATGATGGTGGACAGTTGGGATGCTCTCCACTGCACTTTTAATCGCACCCATCACTTTTAATTACCCCCGGTAGGGGCCCCTTTCTTAGCCCCTATCAGTTTGGCCTGATACTTTTTTCTTTATGACGATCACAGAGGGCCACAGAGTTTCACAGAGTTTCACTTTCATTTAATGAAAATCTGGAACATATTCATAAAAATGAATGACTGATTTCACTTTACAGTAGAAAATTCGGGAGCATCTTCTGTCAGAAGTACCACGCCCCATTTTGAAAATATCTGCACTATATTGAGTGTATTTTTTACCCTTAATGGCTATTTTTCCATACTTATGTTTTCTAATGTCAATATCGATATCATAAACAACTTGAGTCATAGAACAGACAAATCTTTCTTTATATGCCTCATTTTCATCAATTAACCGCTCTCGTTCTATCGTTTGAAAAAAAAGTCATCAAAAACATAATCTTGAGCTTCTAATCCTGAATTCCAATTGTCATTGAGAATCCGTTGTTGATAAAGTATTTCAATAGCGGCTCTTAAACGGGTTTCACTGATGACTTCTTCTGAAAAAAAGCGCGTTATATCTAACAGTTGAACGACATGGTGAGTTCTCTTGAGTAAGTCAGATTCACTTTCTAGGCTTGTTTGATGAGATTTTGGACTTAATAAATAAAGCAGTGAGTCATTGGAATCACAAGACAGACACTGTTCTAACAGATTATGCCATTCCGTTAACACTTCATTAGGCAGCAAGTGATTCTTAAATTTAAAATCAGGGCTATCTCTATCAGAAAGTACACAGGCATTTGGACACCACTCCGCTCTTCTATGAAGTAACTCTGGCAAAATCTTGTCATTAAATAGCCTTGTGTAAAAGCCTTGAATTTTAGGTTCATTTTTAAACGGATTATTGCTGTATATTTGTGCAAATAAGGCCTCAGTCATTTTGAATTTGACTAATTGATAACGTGTATCTGTATTGTCCTCAATATTTTCTATTGCCTCAATAATCTCGTTGAGCGAAGCGAAAATGTCCGAGTAAATTCTATCATGCCATGCTTCTTCAGTAATCGCTAAATAAACCGGATCAAGATAATTTCTCATTTTGTTTTCACTTTTCCCATACGCTTTTTGAGCGTTGCCGCTACCAATTCTCTTGAATCATCTTCATCAAAAAAATTAACGGGCCAATTTTCAATTTCACCGTATTCATTAATCATAATGCTTTGGGTGATTGAGGTTTGTTGTTGTTCATCAAAGCTAACAAAAAGGGTGTTAAGAAGTTTTCTGATTTCATCGGATTCTTCTTGCGCCACTCTCAGGTATAAACGCTTTATTAAATGTTCGCTATGTGTTTCGACAATGATTTTTTTATCCGCCTTTGCCATACAAATCAGAAAATCAGCCAATTTAGACTGTAATGACGGATGTAAATGAATTTCGGGTTGTTCCAGAATGATGGTTTCTCCCGGTTGAGTTCGTAAACATTCCACTAACACCGGTAAAATTTGACTCACACCAAAACCCACATCCGGTAAACAAACTTCTAGTCCAGCAGAATCCAGTTTAATTTGATTAGTGCTACGTTTTATAGCCTCAGTTGGCATTAACTGAGGCAATTTCATAAACGATAACCACATATTGAGTGCGTTCATCATGTTATCGGAAGTGCGATATTCATATTCCTTAATCTTTTTCCCGTCATAAAGACATCTATAATAAGGCGGTATGGGTTGTTCTTGTTCCGTCGCCAAAACGATGGCGGTATATTCGCCTTTGACACCAATATTCATTTTACCGATTTCATTAATTAAATAAAATCGTTGTGGTGCTTCGCGTAATGGCCCCAAATATCTAAAACTCATCCAGAATGCTCTGAGATATTGGGTAGCCTGTTGGTAAGCCGTGTTTGTTAACTCTACCGTTTTTTTCGCATATTTCGGCTCTTTTCCCTTATTTAATTCAGCTATTGTTTTGCCAAGAAATGTGAGGTATTCGGGTTTCCCCTTGGGTTTCAATTGCGTTTTCACTCGACGTAAAACATCGTAACTGGGTTTAACAAAGTCACCACTCACCACATAAGGAAATAGCCCATAAAATGTCACATCGATATCACTAAACTGAATTTCATCAATCACCGTTTGGGCAAACAAGGTATGCATCCACTTAAATTTAAACAGTTCATCGGCTTGTTTTTTGTATATCCAAATAGACAACAAATCAGGCAAAGCAATGCCCATCAATTTGAGATGATATTTGTCATCCTTGGCTCTTGTCAGTTCATAAGAAAAGGCGGTATTGCATTCTCGAAATTGAAAGCGACTGACTCGTAATTTGTTTTGATTGTTTTGAATGTGACTCGCAACCCATTCAATTTCTACCTCAATTTCTACCTCAAGAACTCTCTTTTCATCAGTTAGCTGAATCAGATCGCTCATTTCCCCAGATAATTTCCATTTAAATGACATTTGATGATCCGTTTCATGTTTATAAATGACATCTGTCCAATCACCTAAATGCGCCAGCGCATTTTCGCCATCAAGCATTAAGGGCTCTTGGTTATCCCGTTCAAAAGGCGTAGTCTGGCTGAAAGCAATGGATTGTTTCATCAACAAGAGACTTTGAATAATTGAGCTCTTTCCAGAATTGTTAGCGCCACAGATGAGAGTCAGTGGTTTGAGATCAAGTTGTTCTAGTTTTTTAAAGCCTTTAAAATGGCCTAAGGAAAAGCTTATTAACACAATGTACCTCTTTGAATTTAAGTCTTGTCTTCCGTTGAAAATGCATCAAGTGCTAGGTGACAAAAAGTTATCTTACCTGTTTGTCGCGGCGCAAAGATAACGATATATCCTCCCTGCTTGATTCGCTCAACCAGTTCAGCGATTTCTTTTTGGCGTGGTACAACGTAATGGCGAGCCGGATCAACAGGCCCTCGCGTTTCAAAGGTACGTTTTGTTTTAGACATGGTTTTTTTACATTTACAAAGTCAGCGGAATGGTGGAATGGCTTGTAGAGACGCTGGGCATCTCTACGAGCAATCCTAGCATAAGGCACGATTTTCATGCCCTGATGGCATTAATTCCAATAACAATTCAGGATGATTATTGAGTATAATCAATAAGTTGCTAATAGCGCGTTGAGGGGTTGCTTCACCGCGTTCATAACGACTAAATGTATTCAGATCATTTCCACAAATTTCTGCTGCCTGTTTTTGAGACAGTTTCAGTTTTTGACGCACTTTCAGGATTTCACTTGATGTCAATAATCCGTCTATCTTTGCTTGAAAATCCCGAATCTGTTTTTCAGTTGATTTTAAATCATTCGCATTGAGTACGCCTTCATCACAAAGGGTGCAAAATTCTCCCGGTTGTTCAATTTCAAAACGCTGTCCTTTATAGGTGTAAGTTTCTTTAATCGTTTTACGCTCTAAAAAACCTGTTTTGCAGAAAGGACATTTTTTGTTCATATTTTCTTACCTCTCTTTGAATGAAACGATTAAATGACCTTCATCATCCTTCATAAACTTGATATATAAATCTATCATATTAAATTGAAAATAGTAAACATCTTGCCAGACTTTATGATTGGCATAAGTTGTCATAGATTTATAAAAATTTTGATAAGTCAGTGATTGGATGATAAAAACGACTTCTTCCAAACTTAAACCAAGTTCAACGATAGTTTTTCTCGCAGTACGAGTTATGCGTAAATCATGCACTGTTTTAAAGGTTTCTTTAATGTCATCAAGATCATAAGTTCGATTACGTTTTTCCATTCGGATGTTCCATTTGTCATGGTGAGGTGTTTTTTCTCATTCCCATACTCCAGGATGACGAGGTATCGCCCTGCTTGATTCGTGGATGCCCAACGATTTTGGCTTGGCGCAGTGTGCAATTCATTGATTTGTAATTCTTCAACGATCTTGTAGGGTGGGTAAGCGGGCGACACTAAATTCAATATCAAACCCAGATTTCACCGCCCGCTTGCCCACCATCGCTCTGTAATTATTTATGATTAATGTGATTAAGTGTGATGAATCGTAGGGTGGGTAAGCGGGCGACACTGAATTCAAT
>QNEL01000055.1 GCA_003645185.1 Candidatus Parabeggiatoa sp. nov. 3 | reverse complement strand
ATCCAATTTCTTTCCTTTTTCCATTAAAATCTTATGAAAATGGAACAGTTGAACACTCATTGGCCCCTAGTTGATATTTTAAAATTGAACAATTGAACACTCATTTCACCCATATTGACCTCTTAAACTGAACAACTGAACATTAAAAAATATTTAACAAAATCAACTACTTATTTTTATTCTTCTTTCTTACATAACAGAAATCACGTTCTTCGTGAATCCTGATCGGAATTTTGGGTTGTTTGACACAGTCTATTACCCCATTTTCAAGAAGCAATTCTGGCACCATGATACGGAGTTTGTTCTCAAGTTCGGCTTGAGTGTCGGCCTCAGTTATCAGTCCAGGGATATCCTCGCTTTCAGCAACCCAGACTTTTGCTTCATTATCCCAAATCACTGTGACGTGATATGTTTTTCTAGGCATGGCTATAATTCCTTGGTTCATATGGTTTAAGTCAAATGCGCTATTTTCTTATCCTATAAAAATCTATAGAACGCTGATTCTACCTCTTGTTTTTGCGATGATCATTTTTTCAACATTTTTTTAACACAGAGAACACAGAGGGCCACAGAGGGCCACAGAGTATAATGATTTTATTTTTCATTTAAAAAACAGAGACTTATACTCTGTGAAACTCTGAAAACGAAGTGAACTCTATTCCAGGTTCAAGTTTTTGCGCGCAAAAACTTGAACATGGAATGTTGAAAAAAAATCAAAAACCTTATTGCCCATCCCCATACACCACAAAGGGTGCCCAATGGTAGGGATTCGCATATTTCCGACTACTGGCCTTGCCTTGAATCATTTTCAGCTTGATGTCGCGTAAAGCGTGGGCCATTTTTTTAGATGCCTTGAGATGAGTAAATAAGCCAACACTCAAATCTTTAGCTGAACCTGAATCAACTGACCATAAAGTCACAGCAACGCGGGCCGTCCCTGCATACATAAACGCACGGGTTAAGCCCATAATGCCTTCACCGCGCACATTTTCACTACAACTGTTTTCGGCACACCCTGTCTCACAGGCCGATAAATTGACAAAATCGGCGTTGAGACTGAGTGCAAATGCGTCTGCCATCGTTAAATAGCCCTCTGTCAAAGGATATGATAACACTAAGGCCGGTTGGGCTATCTGATTGGTTTTCTTAGGAATAATCCCATGCACTGAAAACATCACATAGCGAAAATCATCCAATTGTTGTTTGTCATTGAGGGCAAACACGGTGCTGCGACTAGCTTCGGCTCCTAAATAGAGTGCCTTGCTGTGATCGGCATTGAATAAATCCGCAATTTCACGGACTTCGTCCGCAGTAGCGGCAAGACGCGTGAAACAACCCCCTTTGCTTGATTTGAGATAGGATTGAGTACGAAGTTGGGCAAGGGTTTCGCTTCCCTTTTCATTGCCTACACCACAAGGCGGATATTTTGGATCGGCAAAAGCCAAAAACGGTTCAGGCGCTTGTGTCTGGCGTTTGTCATCGCGAAGGATTTTGAGCAACGATGCTGAGGAAAGATAGCTTATCGCATAGTCTTCGATCAAGTAGTGAATTTCGCGCCTAGGTTTGTAGGCGGTGACTAGCGAACCAAAGGGTAAGCCATATAAAGGCCCGGTGGGAACAATATAGAGTATTTCCGCGCCCTTTATCAATTGACGTACCGTGTAAGGCAACAACGTGTCATACAACTGCAAACTGGCTTTGGGAAATTCGTCTTTAAAACTGCGCTTAGACAGATAACCCCGCAATTGAGCGACTTTCTGCTTTAAGGTGTCTTCATCGACTGGCAGCGTGAACATTTTAAAATCTTGTTTGGTAATCACCCATAAAATGATATTGTCTTTCATGACGCTATACACCAACATCATCTCGCCTTCTTGTAAAACCTGGTTTTGCAAAGTGGCTAAGTCAACCGGTTGCGGGTATTTCAGGGCATAATATTTGGGATAGGCCGTTTGCATCAGCTTTTCTAAGGCCGCTTGCTTTTTTTCCAGTGTCGCGATGCGTTGTCTCACAAAGTCAATACTCGCCTGATCTTGTAGTTCAAAAGCTTGAGTACGCAGTTGGCCTAAATTGCTCCGTGCTTTCTCCAATTCAAGCAATCCTTCTTCTTGTTGGATAATTTCTGGAGGAATATTAGCAAAACGCCGCGCCTCACTTTGACCCATTTCTTCCAAAAACAGCCGCCCTTGCTTGCGCTCAAAGAGTTCAAAGGCTTGACGATCATAGCCTTTTTTCGTGTCGCTTGGATGCAAAGCGTGCAATAGGGCAATCAGTTTCTCATAGACAGGCATTTTGCTGGACATAAAAGAGAGTTTATCTTCTTTCTCTTTAACCTCTTGACGTATTTTCTCTAAGTTATCAATGGCTTGTTGATAGTGTTGAATAGCCGCCTCGAATTGATTGAGTTCGGTTTCAGTCAAGGCCAAATGCCATTGCGCTTGCCACAATGTACTGGAACCCATTGTTTTCAAAAGATTGAGACTCTTTTGCAAAACCTCTTTGGATTGGCGATAATCACCCCGCTTTTTGTACACAATTCCAATATCCATCAAGCTCAAAGCTTCCATCTTTTTGTGACCGATTTCTTGAGAGATGGCCAAAGCTTGTTGGTGAATGTTTAACGCTTTTTGGTATTGCTGTGATTGAAAATACAAGCCACCAATATGAAGCAAATTAAAAACATGCCCACGTTTGTCACCAATGTTTTGAAAGATTGTCGACGATTTGTACAGATATTCTAAGGCTTTTATGGGATGATCTAAGTCGGAGTGAATAAGGGCTATCGCATTCAAAGCGAATCCTTGACCCCGTTTGTCTTTAATTTTTCGTTTGATATCTAAAGCTTTATGAAATAGTTCTAAAGCTTTTGAATCTTGGTTGTAATTGACATAAATTTCACCTATATTACCCAAAACACTCCCTTCCCGATTCTTGTTGCCAATTGTCTGATTGATATCCAAAGCCTTTTGATAATATTCCAAAGCCTTCGAGAATTGACCCAATTCAGTGTAGATTCCACCAATATTACTTAAAGTTTGTCCTTCCCCATTTTTATCACCAATTTGAACGCTAATTTTCAAAGCTTGATGGAAATAGTCTTTGGCTTTTTGGTATTGGCCTAAATGACTATAAATCACTCCAATATCAGTTAACATCTTGGCTTCTTGGGCTCTTGCACCCATTTCTTGAAATAGTGCCAAAGCTTGTTGAGAATATTTTAAAGCTTTGGGATATTGGCTTAAGTGGGTGTAAACATTAGCAAATTGTCCTAATACTTCTCCTTCTGCACTTTGACTACCGATTGGTTGAATTATTGCAAAAGCTTGTTTCACATATCTCAATGCTTCTTTATATTCAGCTAGGATAACATAAACTCCGCTAATGCTAGTCAAAATGAGTCCTTCGCCTCTTATATGCCCAATTTTTTGGAATATATCTAAGGCTTGTTGATAATTCTCTAGGGCCTTTGAATATTGAGCTAAAGTGACATAACTATTACCAATACTGCTCAGAGCATTTGCTTCTTCCTTTTTAGAACCAATTTCCCTATTTATCACTAAAGCTTGTTCATGATATGCCAAAGCTTTTGGATATTCACTCAAGCTCCTATAAATATCACCCATATTGTCCAAAACCGTGCCTTCCCCTTTTTTGTGACCTATTTCTTGTTGAATCTCTAAAGCTTGTCTAAAATAGGCCAGCGCATTTAGATATTGGCTCAAATTACTGTAAACAGAACCAATGTTGAGCAGAGCATTCGATTCCCCATACTTATGACCAATTTCTTGACTGATAGCCAAAGCGTGTTGATAATATTCCAAAGCTTTTTGGTATGAACCTAAAAGGATAGAAATCTCAGCAATACCACTAACATGTATCGCTTCTTTATGTTTATCACCCATTTTTTTGCTTATTTTCACAGCTTGTTGATAATGCTCTAAAGCTTTATTATATTGCCCCCAGTCTTTATAAACATTGCCCAGGTTACCCAAATCAGAGCTAATCCCATTTAGATTTTTGATTTCTCGATCTATTATCAGTGCTTGTTGATAATGGTCTAAAGCCTTTTGGTATTGGCTCATGCCATAATAAATAGCGCCAATGTTAATCAAGTTATCAGCTACTCCATGTTTATCATTAATTTCTCGCAAGATTGCTAAAGCTTGCTGACAAGATTCGAGTGCTGTTTTGTATTGGGCCAAATTGATATGTACTACACATATATTAGTTAAATTGATTGCTTTCCCCCTTTTATCATCAATTTTTTTGTTTATGGCAAGTGATTGTTCTAGATATTCCAAGGCTTTTGAATATTGACTCAATAAATTGTAGACAGTGCCCATATCCGCCAAAATCCCTGCAATGCCAGATTTGTCAGAGAATTTTTGATAGATTGTTAATGCTTGCTGCTGATATTCTAAAGCCGTTTGATATTGGCTTAACTGTGTATAAATTGTGGCAATCTTACTCAAATCAGTTGCGACTTGAGTTTTATCAGCAATTTCAAGATTAATAAGGAAAGCCAATTGCGCATATTTTAAAGCGTGTTGATATTGACTTAACTTAAAGTAAGTCGTCGCGATTTTATCCAAAATACTTGATTCTCCTTGTTTATCACCCATCTCACGAAAAATTCCTAAAGCTTGCTTATGATATTCTAATGCTTTGGGGTATTTATACAAGGCAAAGTAAGCCGTCGCGATTTTATCCAAAGTGTTTGATTCACCTTGTTTATCACCCATCTCACGAAAAATTCCTAAAGCTTGCTTATGATATTCTAATGCTTTGTGATATTTATGCCAGGCATTATAAATATAGGCAATGAGATTCAAATTGTTCGCTATTTCAGGTTGAATACCAATTTTTTCATATATTGCTAAAGATTTTTGATAAAAATCCCAAGCTTTTTGATATTGGTATAAATCAAGATAAACACTACCCATGTTCATGAGATTCTTAGCTTCCCCGTGTAGGCTATGAATCTCACGCGTGAACTTCAGAGATTGTTGGAAAGATTCTAAGGCTTTTTCGTGTTCTTTCAGTACTATATAAACTGTACCCATATCAGTTAAATCAGCCGCAATGTCAACTTTATGATGAAGTGCTTGATCAATCACCAAAGCTTGTTGAAAATAATCCAAGGCTTTTTGAGTTTGTTCTAATTTCAAGTAAACAATACCCATATTGCTTAAAACGGTTGATTTTAGACGTTTATTCTTAGGTTGACTCAAATCCATTTGACGAACAATAGCGAACGCTTTTTGAAAATAGTTCAACGCTTTTTGGTATTGATGCCAGCCTTTATAAACATTACCCATGTTCAGCCAAATTATCCCAATAGCGACTTGATTATCAACATGACGAGCGATTTTCATAGCCTGTTCTAAATAGTCTAAGGATTTTTGGAATTGACCTAAACTATGATAGACAATAGCAATATCAATCAAATTATCAAGTTCTCCACTTTTATCATTAAGATTGCCTCTGATTTTTAAAGCTTGTTCTAAAGAAGCTAGGGCTTTGTGATATTGACTTAAAGAGTGATAGGCCATACCAATCTGACTTAAATCATGACTTTCATAATGTTTATTCTGAAGCTCACGATCAATAACCAAAGCCTGTTGTAAATAGGCCAAAGCGTTTTCATATTGATCTAAATTGCGATAAACCATGCCAATGTTACTGAGACAACCTCTTTCATCTAACTTATTATCCAAGTTGCGATGGATAACTAAACACTCTTGATAATACTCCAAAGCTTTTTGATATTTTCCCCAAGCTTTATAAAGATTACCAATATTGTTCAAACTGATTCCAACTCCATATAGAGCATTTATGTAACTTCTCAGATGTAGAGCCTGTTGATGATATTCTAAAGCTTTTTGATATTGCGCTGATTCAGTATAAACCATACCCAATACCTCAAAAAATACACTGATGTAATATTTATTATCTATTTCCTGTGCGATTTTTAATCCCGCTTCTAATTTCTCTAAAGCAATAGAATAATGAGCCGCATCAGAAGCATTCATAGCGTCTTCTGATAATTGTAATATTTCAGAATAAGGAGGTGGAAAATAACGTACTTCAAACATTGCTTCAATGATTTCAAGTAAAGTACGCGCTTCTTCAGATTCCTCTTTATTCCCTTTATCAATCATGCGAGTTAATATTAATTGATATTGATTGACTAAATGAGGATGCTCTACAAATAATTGGTTGAGTTTTTCAGCATTATGAGTTTGTAGGGCGGTGAAAAATTGATAGAGAAATGACTGCCAATTCGCAGACTGGTAACGCAATACTCCCACTAATTCTGCTAAAACACGGGCTTGTTCCGCTTTTTTTCCAACACCTTGACTTTCACGAATTAATCTGTCTTGATATTTCTGAACAGTCAAAGGATTATTTTTAAACAATTGATGCAGTTTTTCATTGTTTTGGGCTTTTTGAGCGGCAAGAAATGCTGTTGCAAATTGCTGAACTGACATTTCTGCCTTTATATTCGCTAAGTGAACACCAATATAGCCACTGTTTAATACTCTCGTTTGCACAACGTTAGCACGGATAAATTGCAAGACGACTTTTTGTGGTTGAGTCATATTAGCTTCTACGGCATAAATCAGTTGTTGGCTAGAGTTTATGGGCTGTTTGGCATAAGCAATGATAATATCACCACGCTGCAATCCGTTTTTCTCAGCTTGCGAATTGGGTTCGATCTTCAATACCAAAACACCTTGCGCCCCAGAAAACAATTTAGGCAGAGTTTGACGGCGTTGTAGAGCAGACTGTATTAAGGCCGCATCATCTGGCTCATTCTGGATAACACGCTTAACCGGCTGCGCGCCCAACTTATTCAAAGTCACATCAAGCGTCAGATCATCATCTTTGATTTCCACCCACCACCGCTTTGATTCATAGCCTGAACGACTGACTTTAATATCATATTTTCCTGGTTTAAGCGCAATACCCGGTAGATATTTTGGCCTGATATTCATGATTTTGATTCGGCTATCAGAAGGGGTAGCGTTAATGGTAAGCTGATACTTGAGCAGATCAGCAGCCTTGAATGATTGATTCTTCAAAGTCACGTCAACGGTTAGATCAGCATCCTTGATTTCGAGCCACCACCGCTTTGATTCATAACCCGAACGCGTCACTTTAATATCATATTTTCCTGGTTTAAGCGCAATACCCGGTAGATATTTTGGCCTGATATTCATGATTCTGATTCGGCTATCAGAAGGGGTAGCTTTGATAGTCAAACGATATTTAGGATTGTCGCCAGCGTGAGCAACTTGAACCAAAATTGGAGTCAGTTGTTCTGATACCGAAAAGAGTATGAGGATTAAGGTTAAGATTATGGTTTTGAAGGTGTTCATGTTGTTTTAATTTTTAAAGTTTGAATGAGTGAGAGCGAATGGTGGGCAAGCGGGTAAGACGATTTTGGGTCGTTTTGAAAATTTTGGGTGCCCGCTTACCCACCCTACGAATCTTTCCAATAATGATATTGAAGCTTGATGTTATACTTGGCGCGGGAATAAACTTAACCTTTATTTTTTGGCAACCCCAGGTTGCCACCTGGGGCTATTCACATTTTCAGGCTAAAATTTCGCTCCGCGAAATTTTAGCCTGAAAACCCCTTCGGGGTTGTGCGTTTTAATATTTTTGTGATCGATTTTGCACATAATGCTTGTGGAAACTAAAATTTAAAATTGTGCCCGCGTGCAGTATAGATTAAAAAATGGGGTGATGATATGGAGTTTGTCAGAAACATAAGTTAGCCTTTTCAATACTGGATATCAAGGCTTTGATAACTGATAACTGATGACTGATAACTGATAACTGAAAAACTCAAGAAATTTTTTAGCCATAGATTTCACCTGTTGTGGGTTGTTGTGATTTATCCTGACGGGCGCATTCTCAGAAAAAGTCATTATCAATTTTAATTAGGCCGACTGCAAAATAAATTTTGCACTCCAATAAGGCCGACTGCAAAATAAATTTTGCACTCCAATAAGGCCGACTGCAAAATAAATTTTGCACTCCAATAAGGCCGACTGCAAAATGAAGTTGGAACGAAAAGTCGGCAGACTGTAAAATGAATTTGGAACGAAAAGTCTGCCGACTGTAAAATGAATTTGGAACTAAAATCGCGTAATTAATCAACATCAATCATGTTTGAATGAGTGAGTGTGGTGAACAAGGCGGCTAAACAGGTGTGTGATGCGGCATGGTGGGGAAGCGGGCAACACGATTTAATGCCGCCCGCTTAGCTATCCTACGATTGACTCAAAAAACGATGAGGGTTGATTTTCGTAAGACTATTCCCAAGAAATAGCCCAATGTAAACCAATATTATCATATTTTAAAGACTCAATCCGGTATCCCAATTCAAACCGTTCTCTTTTTAATATGCTTTCCAGCATCTCTTTTTCTTTATCAGTCAGCTTGTTATACGGCATATTTTTTGTATTCGTCTCATTAATCAGCACAAAAAGGACATTGTAAAATCCTTGTTGTGCGATTGTGTTGAGCCGATTAGCAATATGTCTTCTCACTTCCTCATAGGCCGCGCGTGTCTTGTTCTGGGTTTTAAAGGCCTTGATAAGCCTTGCTGTCGAGCGTTGACTAATGGCTTTTAACTCCTTTGCGGGCAATAAATCTGTAGCCATCAAAGAGAAGCCAAGCTTCTGGTGAGTTTGTGGATCAAGTTGACCCGTTGCGGGTAATCCTTGATTCGTTTGGAATTTCATAATCGCTGTAGCTGTCTTTTTACCAGAAACCCCATCAATTGAGCCTGGATCGTATCCCAATTCTGATAACTTTCGTTGGACTTGATAGACTTGCTCTGAAAAAGCATAGGCTTTTTCTAAGACAACAAAACCAATAAGCAAAGATAAAGTGATGCTAATTAAGACAAAACGAGACGGGCTCATTTTCAAAATCACCTCTTATGAATAAAAGAATTAACAATCGACATTCAATCTTTATAATATCAAAAAAAAAGAGTTGATGATAGACAAGACTGACACCTTGTCAAAAAGATAAAAATCGGTTAGGCACAGATTGCTTTGTCAAAAAAGAGTTAAATAACAATGCGATAAATCAAAAACCTTATTGCCCATCCCCATACACCACAGGCCCAATGGTAAGGATTCGCCTATTTTCGACTACTAGCCTTCCCTTGAATCATTTTCAGCTTGATTGCGCGTAAGGCGTGGGCCATTTTTTTCGATGCCTTCATATTATCAAATAGGCCGATACTAAACGCTTTAGCTGAATATAAATTCACTGAGCATAAAGTGACGGCAACCACAAGGGATTGCCCCTACGGGCAACCACAAGGGATTGCCCCTACGGGCAACTACAAGGGATTGCCCCTACGGGCAACCACAAGGGATTGCCCCTACGGGCAGACACACAGGTTTGCCCTTGTTAAATTATTTACCGGAAGGCGATATGCCATGCCGTTATCGCCTGCCCAAGAAAGGGGGCAACCACAAGGGATTGCCCCTACGGGCGGCTTGTAGGGGCAATCCCTTGTGGTTGCCCTTTGCGGTATAAATACCTGTTTATTTGTGCTTCAGTACTTATATTTGCTTTTTGCATAATTTCTTAATATTATATTATCCAAAATAATTAGGTTGATGTTTGAACGTGATAGACATACAGATGAGGTAACCTATTGGATGTCAACTGTTAATAAGGCAAAACCTTTTTTGAAATGGGCAGGCGGAAAAAATCAATTGCTCGAACAGTTTGAAAATTACTATCCGACTGAACTGCGGAAAGGAAAAATTGAAAAATATGTAGAACCCTTCATCGGCGGGGGCGCTGTTTTTTTTGAAATCATGCAAAAATACAATATCCGTTCCTCTTATATTTCCGATGTCAATAAAAATCTGATTCTGACATACCGGGTTATTCAGCAGCATCCGGATATTCTGCTAGAATTGCTTGAACAGTATCAGAAAGAATATGATAGCACTACTGAAGAAAAACGCGCTAATCTGTTTTTGTCAATGAGAAAGCATTTCAATGCCCAGCAGTTTGAAATCAATTACAGCAAATTTTCAGACAACTGGATACTGAGAGCGGCGCAGCTTATTTTTCTGAACAAAACTTGCTTTAACGGCCTGTTCCGCTTAAATTCAAAAGGTGAGTTTAATGTGCCTTTCGGAAAATACAAAAAGCCCACTATTCTGGACAGTTGCAACATCATGTCTGTTTCCAGAGTATTACAGAATACTGAAATTTTGAATTCCGATTATCAGAATTGTTTTGATAGCGCGGATGAAAAAACATTTATCTATTTTGATCCACCATATCGTCCGATTACTAAAACAGCAAGTTTTACAAATTATACTGGCTTTGAGTTTACTGACAAAGATCAGGTTAAATTGGCCAATTTTTTTAAAAAATTGGATAATGAAAAGCATTCTAGGCTGATGTTAAGCAACTCGGATCCTAAAAATGAAAATCCAGACGACTGTTTTTTTGAAACAATTTATAACGGCTACAGACTGCACCGTGTTCACGCAAGCAGAATGATAAATTGCAATGCGGCAAAACGGGGACGAATTAACGAACTTGTGATTACGAATTACGAATATGAACCACAAACCATGGCGTTCAATTTTTGACAAGTATGATATTCATAAACATGACTTTGATGAAAGGCCATTTATAATTACTGCGGAACAGATAAAGCGTGCCACTTTTCATTTCAAGTCAACAAGCGAAAAAGAACCCCGGGTGCTATGCAAGCAAGACACAAGGGAAAAAAGACCCGACATTTTTGTTGAGAACAACCTTTTTATTTTACCGGTTAACAACGGCGTTTATGCTCTTTTAAAGGGCGATGGCTATACTGACATTCCGGAAATTATCACAAAACAGAAAATTTACAGGTCAAAGTTGGACTTCAGGTTGGAAACCTCTCTTGTAGGCAA
The DNA here is from genome assembly GCA_003645185.1 of Candidatus Parabeggiatoa sp. nov. 3. Lineage (GTDB taxonomy): Bacteria > Pseudomonadota > Gammaproteobacteria > Beggiatoales > Beggiatoaceae > Parabeggiatoa. Next base: position 14,182 of record QNEL01000055.1, on the reverse strand, counting down.
TTCAGAAATGCAACATCTGGATTTTGCCTATGCTTCAAGCCTGCTGAGAACTTTTTTGAATGATGAGAGTTTGGTTTTAACTATCCGTGGCAGAAAATACACCCCAAAATTTGAATTTTATGTTAACAAACATAAAATGATAACGGAAAGTGTTCAGACGGAAGTTGATGCGGGATATGAAGGCAGGAATCAAGTTGTACTGATTGAAGCAAAAAATATCGGGAGTAAAAATATCATTATCAGGCAACTTTATTATCCTTTTCGGCAGTGGCAGACGCATACCAAAAAGAAAGTCAATGTGCTGTTTTTTGAAAAGCAGAAAGAAATTTATTCAATCTGGCATTTTCATTTCAGAGACACAATGAATTATAACAGTATTGAGTTGTTAAAAAGTGAAAAATTTGAAATTGAGGATAAGCTAACCCATCAGTGAAGCAGACGGGGGCTTCTAGGGCTTTGAGGCCTTTTCCCAGCCTAAATGGGACACCAAAACATAGCCCAAAAAAATGTTCCCAAAAGTCAATTTAACCCAATCGGAAAAACGTTTTCTAATCAGTTGTTAAGATTATGGTTTTGAAAGTGTTCATGTTGTTTTAATTTGGCCCGTTTTGAATAAGTGAGTGTGGTGAGCGAATGCTGGGCAAGCGGGCAAAGAGGACTTTTTGAAATCAGGGGTGCCCGCTTAGCCACCCTACGACTCTTTCCAATAATGATATTGAAGCTTGATGTTAGATTAAAAAATAGGTTGATTATAACTTCAAAGCGGGTTCAAAAGCGCCATTGAAGTTTGCCAAGTCTAATAACTACGTTCCAACTTGAGTTTGTGTTTGGCTTGATATTGAATGCTGCTTATTTGACATGACTAAACCGTCATTTAATAGTTTGTCATTAATCTCCGTAAATTGATTAATAGACACATTTCCATCTGGAAAATGAGCTGTAATATCCAGTTGCCCACCCATTGATTCTATATGGCTGCGTAGAGTAGTGATGTACATATCAGTGCCACGTTCTAATTGATGAATACTTGCCGGTTCAATATCAAGAATATTGGCTAATTGTTGTTGAGAAAGTAGCCGAGCAGTTTGAAGTTCCTGAAGGGGCATTTCAGATAATGCGCGTTGAACACGCGCTTCGACACGCGCTTTGGCTTCTGATGTTCTGGCATTGTGCAAATCAAGAAAATTTTTAGCCATAGATTTCACCTGTTGTGGGTTGTTGTGACTTATTTCTTTGGTATTAAGCCTTCTTTTTGCAAGGCCTCTATGTGTTTTCCGTACAATTGTTCTGCCAAAGGAACCCATCTCTGATACCATTGATTGTCGCCTGTTTTGTCGCCACCGAGCAATAAAATAGCTGTACGGCGGGGATCAAAAGCATATAGCACTCGATAGGGCCTACCTTGATACTGAATACGTAGTTCCCGCACATTGTATTGGCTATTTATAATTTTACTGCTATAAGGATAACCTAATGTAGGCCCTCGTTCTCCCAGTAGTAAGACGACAAATTCTACATCATCCTTTTCTGCTTCTGTTAGGATATCCCACCATTCTCCAAATTCATCAGTATATTCAATATTCCAAAGCATAATTTCTCCTGACTCAACTCACCTATTTTGAAATGATTAGATGTCCTGATAGTACAAATAGTTTATGTCATTTAATGACTTAGTGCCTTTAAAAACGCATCTTCTGAGCTGGCTTATAAAGGGGGGCATTCCGACAACAAGTCTTGGCCGTTGCAAAATAACAGGAACGAAAATTAGGCCGCAAAATAAATAACAGGAACGAAAATTAGGCCGCAAAATAAATTTTGATTCAGAGATTTAAAGTTGATTATGATTAAAACTCCGCGCCTGAAAATCCGTTGGTACCCGTAACTTTGGTTTCCAATTCTTTTAAATCAGTATCAGTCATCATATTTTCATTTTATAGTTATTGAACCGAATTGAACAGATTAAAAGATCGGCAGGATTATACACTGAGTACAACTTCTGTTCGAGCTTCGATCATCTGTTCATCTGTTGGGTGTAATTAAAAGTGATAGTTGTCGGGACAACAAAACATCACTTTTAATTGCACCCTCATCTGTTGTACTTTAAGACAGTCGTTTTAAGACTTGACGGCCGAAATAATACCAATACTATGACCATATTCTAATAGTATATCTGTGGAAATGTCACTCGCCATTTCCCTCAAATTAATCTCTCGATCCTCATTATTTGGCATAATAAGACGCACCCAGATAGTATTTTGATAAACTGGACTTTCTACAATGTCCACTAATTCTATTTCTGGAAAGTGTTGTTTGAGATTTTCAAACAGTTTATGACTTAACTCTCTGACTTTAAAATTGATCATTTTTTTCTACCTCCTGTGTGACGAGTTCAACAAATTCTGTCGCTTTTTTTAACTGTCGCAAGGCCACTTTTTTGGACACTGATTTTTGTTCATAATCGGCATCATTTCTGACATCTTGTAAATCTCTCAAATAGGATTTCAAATGGTTTGGATAGACTTTACGCCTACGAATTAATTCAGTCACAAATTGAGCCTGTGTGGCTTCATGGCTATGAACGGTATCTATGCCAATATTCGCTAAGGCCGCTATTGCGGCATGAAAGGCCGCATAATAGACACGATTAGCACAAGCATTATATAAGTCATTGTCAAATAATAACGAGGCAGCTGTGATATTTTCTTTGGCTTTGGTTAAAAATTCATGTTTCATTTTGAGTTTTTGAATAGGATTTAACGGATTCAGGGCGGCAGACAGCATTAAATTTTCGGTTGCTTGACACTGTCTATTACACCATTTTCAAGAAGCAATTCTGGCACCATGACACGGAGCTTGCTTTCATTTTATGATCCCATTTTATGAAAATCTATAGAAGGCTGATGACGCTGATCAATCATGATTTTCGCTGATCAAACAGATGATCAGGATTAATATTGATTAATTATTAATAATAAAAAAAATCAGCGAAAATCATGATGATCTGCGTTATCAGCGTTCTATCAATACGTTTCACTTTTTAGACATTTCTGCGCCTAAATAGTTTTCTATGGATTGCGCGTCTATGGGGCGTGAGAAAAAATACCCTTGCACATGATGACAGTGTGCGGATTTTAACATTGTCAGTTGTGGCTCGGTTTCAACCCCTTCTGCTACGACTTTTAAGTCAAATGCGTTGCCTAAGGCTATGATGGCGTTGGCTATTTGGGCCGCTTTGGCGGATGCATCAATTTCTTGGATAAAGCTTTTGTCAATCTTTAAGGCATCTATCGGAAATTGGCGTAAGTAGCTTAAGGAGGAATATCCGGTTCCAAAGTCATCAACATAGAGTAACAGTTGAAGATTTTTTAAGTCATTGAGTACGCTTAGTGCAGCTGTTGGGTTTTGCATCATGGCCGTTTCAGTGATTTCTACACGGCATGTGGGGCCTTTGATTCCCGTTTTGTCAATAATGTCTTGGATTTGATAGACTATCTTAGGTTGTTTCAGTTGAATAGGCGAGACGTTGATATTCATGCCTAAGTCTGCGTAGGCTGAAAATTGGGTTTGCAAGTGGTGCAATTGCAGACACGCTGTTTCAAATACCCATAAGCCTAATTCTTTGATTAAACCAATTTCTTCTGCTACGGGAATGAATATGTCTGGGGGAATCATCCCTTGTTCAGGGTGTTTCCAGCGCAATAGGGCTTCTAATCCAATCGTTTTGCCCGATTCGAGTGAGACAATGGGTTGATAATTGAGAGAAAATTGTTCCCTATCTAAGGCTTGACGTAAATCTCTTTCCATCCTGAGTATGTTGACAACATGGATGTGCATCTTCGGTTGGAAAATGACATATTGATTGCCGCCTTGTTTTTTGGCTTCGTACATGGCGGTATCGGCATCACGTAAGATGTCATCGGCGTTTTTATATTTCTGATCGCTGATGGCAATGCCAATACTGGCTGTGGTATTGAAGATTTCGTCTTTTAAGTAATAAGGTTGACTGAGTTGTTGTTGTATAGTGTCGATGTGCTGTTTAAGGCTATCGATATCAGGCTGCTTGTCTAACATTAAGGCAAATTCATCGCCCCCTAAGCGGGCAACGACATCGTTTTCATTGACAACTTTGTCTAAGCGACGCGCAACACTGCTGAGCAGTTGATCGCCTACCCAGTGCCCCATGCTGTCATTGACGATTTTGAATCGATCTAAATCTACAAATAACACGGCGTAAGGGAGGGCTTCCTTTTCAGCTTCGCTTTTTGATTCTGGTGTTTCTGAACTTGAAAACGTCGTGAGTGTATTTGTCAACTGAGTGGTGAAGGCTGCTCGGTTGAATAAGCCGGTGAGATGATCATGGGTGGCATCGTAACGCAGTTTTTCTTCTGCTTGTTTGCGTGCCGTTATATCTTCAACAATGCCTTCGTAGTGGTGCATGTTGTCATGCTTGTCGCGTATTACCCGTACTGTTTCCTTGAGCCAAATTACTGAACCATCACGATGACGAGCTTGGTATTCAAAGTCTTCTACTTTGGCTTGATGCGCTATCAAGTGGGTAAATTCAACATACTGTTGTGGATCAATATACAGTTGTTGTCCAATATTCGTCATTTCGGCATAAATTTGTTGTGCAGAGTTATAACCCAACATGCGAACAAAGGCGGGATTGACGCTGAGATATTGGCCCGTTGGGCTACATTGAAATATACCTTCAATGGCATTCTCAAAAATATCGCGGTATTGTTTCTCTGCTTCCAGTCGGGCTTGTTTGAGTAGCTGGATATGCAGATGCGTTTTAATACGCGCTAGGAGTTCATCTTTAGAAATGGGTTTCGTTAAATAATCATTCGCTCCGCATTCCAATCCAAGCACGAGATCGGCGGTTTGAGTTTTAGCCGTTAATAGGATAATCGGTAATTCATCGGCTGCCTGAGTTTCACGGATTTTTTGCGTGACTTCATAGCCGCTGAGTAGGGGCATCATGATATCGAGCAAGATCAGATCAGGTTGATATCCTTTTTCAAGCTGGGCTAATGCTTCCACGCCGGTTTCCGCTTGAGTAATCGTGTAGTGTTGTAATGATAAATGGTTAACCAGTACTTGCCGATTCACGGGATCATCATCGACAACCAAGATATTGATTTCACCCTCTTGTGCAGGAAGCTGTGCTTCCTTTTGAACCGTTGTTACAGGTTTTGTTTGGGTTGTCAAGGGGTTTTCGCTTGTCAATGTTGGCAACGCTTCTGTCTCTGATGACTGAGGCGTGTTCATCTTTTCCGGCCCTTGGCTGACGGTAGCCTGTTCATTGTTCACTGTTAGCTGTTCACTGATAGCGGATAATTGTTCACTGTTCACTGATAAGGGTAGAATGAAGGTAAAATGCGAGCCTACCCCCATTTGTGATTCAACGGCCAGATGGCCGCCATGCAATTGAACTAATTGCTGTGTTACGGCGAGCCCTAAACCGGTACCGCCGTAGCTTCGCGCTGTCGAACCATCTGCTTGTTCAAAGGCTTCAAAGATGCGATCCCGTTTTTCTGCCTGAATACCAATACCGGTGTCGGATACGGTTATCGCTAAACCGGGCGTATTTTCAAAACCGTCGATGTTTTGAACGATTTTGGCTGATATGGTTATTGTGCCGCTGTCGGTAAATTTGATCGCGTTGCCAACCAGATTGTAGAGAATTTGTTCTACACGATTCTCGTCAGCATTGATGGGCGGTAAATCGGGCGAAATCGTATTGTTCAATTGCACCTGTTTGTGGCCGATCAGGGGCTGGCTGTGGGCTAACACGACTTTTGCGATGCTATGCATATCAACGGATTTCAGTTGTAAATCAAATTCTTTCTTTTTCAGTTTGGAAAAATCCAGAATATCGTTGACAAGACTGAGCAACCGTCGCCCACTTCCGACGATCATGCCCAAATTGGTTTGGGTTTGTTCGCTCAATTCTCCAGTGGCTCCGTCAACTAGAGATTCTGCTATGCCAATAATGCCATTGAGGGGGGTGCGTAATTCGTGAGAGGTGTTGGCTAAAAATTCATCTTTTAGCCTATCGGCTTCTCTTAATTGCGCGGCAATCTCTTTTTCACGTTCTAATTCTTGCTGTTTTTCCCGCAGTTTGCGTTTTTGGATGCGAATATAGTTTAGAATAATCGCGAGAATCGTGATGACGTATAACGTATAAGCCCACCATGTTTTCCAGGGCGGTGGTGGGATAATGATTTTGAGCGTGGTGCCTTCTTCATTCCACACTTTGTCGTTGTTGCTGCCCTTCACATGAAACTGGTAAGTGCCATGAGGTACATTGGTGTAGTTAGCACGGCGCTGAGTTCCGATTTCATTCCAGTCTTGATCAAGCCCTTCTAATTTGTAGGCATATTCATTTTTACTGGGTTGTAAAAAGTTTAAGGCTGCAAATTCAAAGGAGAAAAACGATTGTTTATAAGACAACGCGATTTTCTGGGTTTCGCTGATGTGTTGTTGCAAGGGAGAATCTGAGCCTAAGGCGATAGATTTATTAAAGATTTTAAAATCGGTTATCACGATAGGCGGAATAGAGAGATTATCCTTGACATGCTCGGGATAAAATGCGTTAAAACCATTGATACCGCCAAAAAAGAGTTCTCCGTTATGGCTTTTATGAGCAACGGCATTAAATTCATTGCTTTGTAATCCATCTAAAACATCATAATGCCTAAAGGCTTGCGTTTTTGGATTGAATTTGGATAAGCCTTTGTTTGACGATAGCCAGAGATTGCCTTGATTGTCTCCTAAGATGCCGTAAATCACATCATTGGCTAAGCCTTGTTTTTCTCGATAAACCTTAAAATGGCCGGTTGCTCGATCAAATTGGTTCAACCCTCCCCCATAAGTGCCAATCCACAAGGTACCGGCCTGATCGGTGTACAGGGCAGAAATTTCGTTGTGACTCAAACTGTTGGGATTTTGATCCTCATATTGGTAGCGCACAAATTGCTTTTGTTTGCGATTAAAGCGGTTTAAACCGCCACCTTGTGTACCTATCCACAACATACCTTGCGTGTCTTCGTAAATGACGGAAATATGATTGTCACTCAAGCTGTTGGCATTGTCAGGATCGTGCGTGTAATGCACAAAGGTTTGTGTTTTGCGATCAAATTGATCTAAGCCTTCTCGTGTGCCAATCCACAAGTTTTGGGTGCTGTCTTCATAAATTGATAACACGTAGTCACTGATCAAACTCTTTTGTTTGTCAGGATCATGAAGATAGGAGGTAAATTGATGATTTTGAGGGTTAAACTGATTTAAACCTCCACCGTATGTGCCAACCCAGAGTTGGCCGCTGTTATCATTAGCAATAGCCGAGACATCGTTATGACTCAAGCTGTTAGGCTTTTCGGGATCATGCTGATAATGCGTGACTTTTTGTCGCGCCTGATCAAATTGGTTTAAGCCGCTGCCTTGAGTGCCTACCCAGAGCCTGCCTTTTTGATCAGTGTCTATTGACAAAATTGTGTTATTATTCAAGCTGTTGGGATTTTTCGGTTCATGAAAATAATGCACAAACTTTTGCTGTTCACGATTGAATTGGCTCACACCACCGCCGATGGTGCCAACCCACATTGTGCCGACAGTGTCTTTATAGATTGAAATAACGGCATCATTACTCAAACTGGTTGAATTTTGTGGATCGTGCTGAAAATGCACAAATTGGTTTTGTTGACGATCAAATTGATTTAAGCCACCGCCATCGGTTGCAATCCACAATGTGCCCATACCATCTTCGCCAATAGCCCAAATCGAATCATCACTCAAACTGTGAGGATTTTGAGGATCGTGAGCATAATGCACAAAGGTTTTTTGTTGACGATCAAACTGATAAAGGCCGCCCAGTGTGCCAACCCATAACAGGCCCGTTTTGTCTTCATAAAGAGAGGCGATCACATTGCTCAAACTGTCAGGATTTTGCGCGTCGGGCAGGTAATAGGTAAATCTCTTGCGCTGACGATCAAATTGATTGAGCCCAAAACCATCGGTACCGATCCACAGTGTGCCCTGCTTGTCTTGGTAAATCGGCCAGACTGCGTCATTACTTAAGCTGTTGGGATTATTGGGATTGTGTCTAAATGGCACAAAGTGATTGCGTTTTCGATCAAACTGATTCAAACCACCGCCATTGGTGCCAACCCACAGCACCGCCTTATTGTCTTCCAAAATTGCCCAGACGGTGTTATGACTCAAACTGTTGGGGTTATTGGGATCATGGAGGTAATGAACAAATCTCTCTTGCTGACGATCAAAACGGTTCAGTCCATTGCCGGTACCAATCCACAGCGCACCAGTATTGTCTTCATAAAGGGCAAAGACTTCGTTATGACTTAAGCTGTGAGCATCGTTGGGATCATGTCGATAGACTGTAAATTGATATCCATCATATTTATTCAGCCCATCTTGTGTGCCAAACCACATCAATCCACGACTATCCTGTAAAATACTGTTAACAGTACTTTGAGACAGGCCATCTTTCAGAGACAAATGTTGAAATTTGAGATCGGATTTTTGGGCCGACACGGGTAAACTCAATATTATTGAGATGAGGCAGGTAAGCGTGATAAAGTGTCTATTCATAGTTAGATAGAGTACAACGATGGTCGAAATAAACGAATAAGCCAGGGCAACGTTGAGGAGCAATAATCAAATTCATCAACGTTTTCAAGGCATGAATCGCTTTTTAGGCAAAAGTTTTTGCGCGCAAAAACTTAAAGGCGAACAGTATAATAGAGTTGTCTCGGAAGCTAAGTCCTTGATTTTTATGTTCAAAGTATCCCGTGCGCCAATGGGTTGCGTTTATTTAGGGACAAGTCTAATAAAAGTACAACTTCTTTTAGGATTAAACAGATTGGTTATTGCCCTTAACAATGCGCTAAAAGTCATAACCAAAGTTCACAAAAATGAACATTATACTTCACCTTTGCATACCGAAGCGGCTCGAAGCGTATTTACCGTTCAAAAATATCGCTTTTCTGATAATGATTTAAAAAAATGTTTTTCTGAACATTTATCATTATGAACTGATACATTATGAACTGATAAATTGATGAATCAGCTTTTGAACAATCTCAAGGGTTTTGATTTTTTTGACACAATATACACGGCCGTTTTTGATTAATAATTAATAATTAACAATTAACAATTAATAATTAATATATCATTTGGATATTTTGACTTTTCTAAATTAGATCAAAGATTGATATAATGATTTTTTTTGTATTTGAACTTTTTCAGCAGTGCTTACATTCTGATAAGATAGCGTTTGAGAAAAATCATTTGTTTTACTCAAGTCTTTTGAATGGAACAAAATCATTATTTGAATACCTATAGTAAGCACGTAAGGAGAAATTAATAATGTCATTTTCACGTATTTCCATCTCGTTAGCACTTGGCTTGAGTCTCAATACAGGCTTCGCCTCTGAACCACTTGAACACATCAGTTCGGTTTATTCTCAAGAACAACCGTTGGTAATAGCCTTCAAACAGGATTCACGTCGCCGGGGTGTTGAAGGTGAGTGTGATATCCCAGATGCTATCTCAGATGATGAGGACGGGAAGCTCTGGATAATGAATCTGGCTCAAGCTTGTAAAATTGAGTCGTTTTGTTATCGTGCCCAAGAAGAGGTGAAATTTTGGTTGCCTAAAATCGAACGTTCTGGACGGATGACGTTAATACTCAAAACACCTCGCTCCAAAACCCAAAAACGACAAACCGAGAAATTACGTTGGTCTTCACAGAAAAAAACACTGCCTTGGCCGGAACTGATGCCAATCCAATCGGGTACCAAATATCGGATGCTGCTCAAAACGAGACAAGGTGTTGAGTTTGATAGGTTTATCACTTTGCACGAGATGCCGGCTGAATTAGAAACCACGACGGAACAGTGGATGAGGGAACAAGGCTGTACACAACAAGCAGATCAACTCATTCCTGAAGAAAACGCGGAACAGGAAGCTGAGGAAGCTGAGGAAGCACAAGAATCAATGGATGGTTAATGATAAATGTAGGGTGGGTAAGTTCGTTTCGACGCCCTGCGTCGAAACGAACTTGCCCACCATCTGCAAGCGAAGCAAACTAAAGTTGGAACGTAAAGCAACGCAAAATAAATTTGTACTTCATTCAATCGGGAAACGCTATAACTATAACTAAAAGTACAACGGATAAGGAATTGTTTCCATTCACCGAGTTTTAGGCAATCGCGTCAAGAAGAAACAAAGACGCGAGGCATCGCGTCTCTACGCTAAACCCATCCGACTAATTAATCCTTGGTGTCGCTGGCTTTTAATAGGCTTGAACACCATACTTGAGTAATAGCTTTGGAAGGACATCATCAATATTCTGAACTTCCTTGTCTTGCAACTCAATTAGATTAAAGCCATATTTTTTGTATAGCTCTATTTTCTTCTGCTTCCTTGCAAGATACTTAGGATCATTTTCATAACCCCAATACTCAATGTAAACCTTTCCAGTTGGAATATAAAAATCAGAGTAAACATCTTCTTCTATTGGTAGCTTTCTCTCGTATGCGTGAACAATTTCGGCCATATATAGCCAGTTGTCGATAATCATTTCTGCTTTTGATCTGACAAAGTGGCCATCCGCACTTCGGTGTTTGGCCTCGAATTTATCTCTAAACCCGACTTCCTCTTTTTCATTCTGAGCTCCTTGAGTACTTCCCGTGCCTTTTAGATGGCCTATTGTTTCATTCAGTGACTTTGAGTCTGTTATAGACTCCGGCCAACGGACATAAGGAATACCGGATTTATTGTCTTCTGCTTGAATGCCACCTTGTTTCTTCCCTGGCTCCGTTATAACCCACCCCTTTAAGCCTTTTTTAAGCCAACCCAGTTCTGATAAGATAAAATTAACCTTATTAGCTGATAGTTCAAACTGACGCGCTATAGCTGTAGCGGTTATCAGTTTTGTTGACTCTTTGTTAGATGTGGTTTGTGGTTTCTTGATACTAATGTCTTCCGGCCAGACAATGTATTTTCCGTATTCTTTTGACTCTTTATAGGCTCCGCCTTTCTCTTTTCCATCGCTTGTTAAAACCCATGATTGACCTTCTTTCGAGATGAGGCCCAGTTCTAACAAATGTGCAAAAAGCTCTTTCGTGGAGATGCCGAGAGATTTTGAAAGTGCTGTTGTGGAGATTTGTTTCATACAATACGACTCTTCCTGATTTTTGTTACCTAACTACAAGTAAACACCCCAAAAGCTGTATCAATTATAGTCACTTCTGGGGTAAAACTAAGCATTTTAAAAGGGGTAGGCACTTTATGCTTGCTTAACTTATTAATTATTAAGGATTTTATCTATCAATGGTTTGAAAAACGGACCCACCCAACCCATTGACAACCCATTTAAATATTAGCGCGTAGGCTTAATGGGGTTGTTAGCCGATGATTTATTAGCATGCCTTAAGGCATCTATAGTCACTACAGCTAAACCGCCGATGAATACCAATAAGACAACAATGACTAACCATTCCATCACAGTTCATCCAATTCATCAATTTTTCTGTAGGCTGCTCTATTGATCCAAATAATCCCAGCGGTTGTGGCGAATGTGGCGATTGTACCAATCATAAGAAGAAAAAGTTGGGACTTGATTGTCGTTTTGAACCAAGCAAGCAACTAGTGCAGGATCGCTCCAATCCTAAGACCACCTAGTAGGCCTAAAAAGGGGCAACCACAAGGGTTGCCCCTACGAACGGTTTGTAGGGGCAATCCCTTGTGGTTGCCCCAGTTTTTCAATGGTATGGAAACTGGAGCGATCCTGCACTGGTTTGATGAATGTAACACATTTTGCTTTCTAGTTCCCAAACACAAGCTAACGCGCTAATGCTACATTACCACCTATCAGTTTGCAAATTCTGTTCAAAATAAAACACATTTTTAGTGTCTCTTAGATCAGACATATCTTAAAAATCAAATTCACATTTCACTTAAGAAGTTGCACGCAACTTTATTTCACATTTCACGCGCTTTGTTTCGTTTCGCGCGTGAAATACAGTTTTTGCGCGCAAAAACGGGGGCCAAAATGACTTATTCTCTGTGGCACTCTATGGTACTCTGTGTTCGCCGTAAAGAAAAAAATTAGCGAAGGCTAAACTAATAAACCCAATCACATCAACAACTTATTTGTTTATCCTAAGTGTCGTTGTACTTGATATTCCATGAGTTGAGCAAAACTGATAGGTAATAAGGTTAAAGTTAACATCGTAGAGACGCGATGCTTCGCGTCTCTACAGGACAATTGACACTTTTCATTGTATGTTATTATTAAATCGTTTTGAAATGTTTTGATGGGAGCGTTTCGACGCTATCGCGAAGCGTCTCTGCTTCACGTCACCACGACGCTTCACAGAGACGCGAGGCATCGCGTCTCTACAATGAAAACCGAGACGCGAGGCATCGCGTCTCTACAATTCATCTTCGAGCGAGGCATCGCGTTTCTACGTGTCAATCAAGAGACGCGAGGCATCGCGTCTCTACGATCTTTTGGTAACGATATAATTCTATAACTCTATGAAAATATTAATCATTGGTAGTGGCGGCCGTGAACATGCTTTGGCATGGAAAGCGGCTCAATCAGAAACTGTGACACAAGTCTTTGTTGCGCCGGGTAATGCGGGTACGGCACAAGAGGCGAAAATTGAAAATGTCTCACTATTAGCTGACGATATCAATGCTCTCGTCAAGTTTGCCCAAAATAATACGATTGATTTAACGATTGTTGGCCCTGAAGCCCCTCTTGTGGCCGGTATTGTTGATGAATTTCAAAAACTGAATTTACCTTGTTTTGGGCCCTGTCAAGCGGCTGCACAACTTGAAGGTTCTAAAATTTTTACTAAAGATTTTCTCTCTCGTCATCATATTCCGACTGCTGAGTATCGCCATTTTACGGATATAGAACAAGCGATAGCGTATATTCACGAAATCAAAGCGCCGCTGGTTGTGAAAGCTTCTGGTTTAGCGGCAGGAAAAGGAGTAATCTTGGCTCAAACGGAAGAGGAAGCGATTGCCGCTGTGCAAAATATGCTTTCAGGCAATGGGTTTGGAGATGCGGGACAACGTATCGTGATTGAGGCCTTTTTACAAGGTGAAGAGGCCAGTTTTATTTGTATGGTAGATGGGGAACATGTTTTGCCCTTGGCGACTTCTCAAGATCATAAGGCCCGCGATGATGGCGATAAAGGCCCTAATACTGGTGGTATGGGTGCCTATTCACCAGCCCCGGTTGTGACACCTGATGTTCATGCGCGCATTATGGCCGAAGTCATAGAACCGACTGTGCGTGGTATGGCGGCTGAAGGCTATCCTTATACTGGGTTTTTGTATGCGGGTTTGATGATTGATGCTGAAGGTAATCCAAAAGTCTTGGAATATAATTGCCGTTTTGGTGATCCTGAAACACAGCCTATTTTGCTACGGCTGCGTTCAGATTTAATTGAGTTGTGTCTGGCCGCTTTAGATAAACGTTTGCATGAAGTTGAAGCGGTGTGGGATGAACGTGCGGCTTTGGGCGTGGTGTTAGCAGCGGGTGGATATCCGGGTGCTTATGAAAAAGGTTTTGTGATCAATGGGTTATCAGATGCGGCACGCTTGGAGGGCAAAATATTTCATGCGGGTACTGCGGAAAAAGAGAGACAAATTGTGACTTCGGGTGGACGAGTCCTTTGTGCTTGTGCGTTGGGGGAAACTGTGCGCTCCGCACAGTCAAAAGCGTATGCCTTGGTTGAGCAAATCAATTGGGCGGGTATGTCTTACCGTACTGATATTGGGCATCGTGCATTAATTCGTTAAAATTCAAACTCGGCAAAGTGTGTTTATCCACCATAAACATGAGTTAATGATATTAAAAAGCATCATTTTGGCTTAAATTATGATATTGTACGCACGTTCTTAGGGCAAACACGCAGGTTTAGGGCAAACACGCAGGTTTAGGGCAAACACGCAGGTTTAGGGCAAACACGCAGGTTTAGGGCAAACACGCAGGTTTGCCCCTACATTGCATTGCCTCCGTAGGGGCGAACCTACGTGTTCGCCCTTTTGTGTTCGCCCTTTTGTGTTCGCCCTTTTGTGTTCGCCCTTTTGTGTTCGCCCTTTTGTGTTCGCCCTTTTGTGTTCGCCCTTTTGTGTT